>JALWLE010000089.1 GCA_026996605.1 Flavobacteriales bacterium | reverse complement strand
GCTGCTAAAGCAAAAATAAGAGACCCTGAAATCCCAAAAAAATTTGATGAAACCAAAAAAGAACTATATGAAGTTATAAAGTTTTTAACTGACCAATCTGAAAATGATCCTGATCTTAAAGCTGACTCCGGTGTATTAATGTATGTTGAAATGATTAGAGATGGATATGATAAAGTTAGGAAAAATATCACGCTAGAAAGTAAAGTTCATCCTAAAACCGCCAATATGATTGTAAATCAAATGACTGATAACTTTGAATTATTGACCGAAATACTGTATGAGAAATTCAATTAATTTAATACGTATATAATTTTATAAAAAGTCCTGCAAACAAGCAGGACTTTTTTTATTAAAAAAATAATGTATTTTTGTCACGAAACCAAATAACTATTTTAATTATGTATCAATCAAAAATTATAGGACTCGGAAAATATGTTCCGGAGAATATTGTAACTAATGACGATTTAACTAAATACATGGATACCAATGATGCCTGGATTAAAGAGCGAACAGGTATAGAAGAACGTCGTTGGGCTGTTCCCGGTGATGGTAATACTGCAGCAACAATGGGAGTGAAAGCAGCCAAAATTGCTTTGGAACGTGCAGGTTTATCAGCAAAAGAAATTGATTTTATTGTTTTTGCCACACTTAGCCCCGACTATTATTTTCCCGGTTCCGGCGTGCAAGTTCAAGAGCTATTAGGCTGTGATACCATTGGGGCATTAGATGTTCGTAACCAATGCTCCGGCTTTGTATATGCATTGGCAACTGCCGATCAATTTATTAAAACAGGAATGTATAAAAATATTCTAATTATCGGATCCGAATTACAATCAACAGGACTTGACTTATCTACTCGTGGACGTGGAGTAGGAGTTATTTTTGGTGATGGCGCCGGAGCAGTAGTTTTAACAAGAAGCAACGATAACAGCGCTATTTTGTCAAGTCATTTACACTCTGAAGGTAAATATGCCAAAGAATTAACCGTACAAGTACCCGGAGGACCAAATGCTCCTAATAAATTAGTTGAAAACTGGGATCCGGAAGATTTATCATACTACCCTTATATGAATGGTAATTTTGTCTTTAAACATGCCGTTACCCGTTTTCCTGAAGCCATTATGGAAGGATTACAAGCAAATAATTTAACCCCTGCTGATATAGATTTATTGATTCCACATCAAGCAAATTTACGTATTTCACAGTTTGTTCAACGCAAACTGCAAATGAAAGATGAACAAATCATGAATAATATTCAAAAGTACGGTAACACAACAGCCGCATCTATTCCCATTGCATTGACCGAAGCTTGGGAACAAAATCGTATAAAACGCGGCGACATAGTTGTTACAGCCGCTTTTGGCAGCGGTTTTACTTGGGGATCCAATATTATCAGATTCTAAATTTTAATTAAGAAACCCTATTTAAATTAGAAACCCGATAGACCAAACATACTATTGGGTTTTGTTTTTTGAAAAGCTTAACACTAGAAACCAGCACTTCAAACTTATTTTTTACTAAATTTGTTTCAAAATTTCATATTATGACAAAACACATCTTATCCCTACTGATTTTATTGATATTATTATCAAGTTGTGAAGGCTATCAAAAAGAAAGAAAGCCCGAAAAAACAACTGAAACCAAGATTGATTTAAAAAAACAAGCCCTAGACAAACAGCAAAAAGAGATGCAAGCCAAAATAAACCAATACGCCAAAGTCAAATTAACTACTGATACCGGTAAATTAACCGACAATGAAAAAAAAGTTATCATACATTTGATTAAAGCGGCTGAATATATGAATCCGGCTTTTTGGGAACAAACCTACGGCGACAAACAAAGCTTGATGCATCAAATTAAAGATTCTTTAACCCGAGTTTATGCAGAAATCAATTATGGTCCTTGGGATAGATTAGATGACAACAAACCCTTTGTTGACGGGATTGGTCCCAAGCCTGCCGGAGCTAACTTTTATCCGGCTGATATGACAAAAGATGAATTTGAAAAAGCCGATTTACCCGACAAAACCAGTCAATATACTATTTTGAGACGTGATGAAAACGGTAAACTATACACCATACCTTATCACCAAGCTTTTGAGAAATATTTAAAACCTGCCAGCGAAGAACTGCTCAAAGCCGCTAAATTTGCAGATAATAAAATGTTTAAAAATTATCTAAAACTAAGAGCTAAAGCCTTATTAGATGACAATTTTCGCCCAAGTGATATGCTATGGATGGATATGAAAGATAACCATATCGATGTGGTCATCGGACCGATTGAAAACTATGAAGACCAACTTTATAATTACAAAACTTCATACGAAGGTGTTGTATTGGTTAAAGATATGGATTGGAGTAAAAAATTGGCCCATTTTATTCGGTTTTTACCCGAATTGCAAAAAAATCTACCCGTGCCGGCTCAGTATAAACAAGAAAAACCCGGCACTCGTTCTGACTTAAATGCTTACGACGCAATATATTATGCCGGAGATGCCAATACCGGCGGCAAAACCATTGCCATTAATTTACCAAATGATGAAGAAGTGCAGCTCAAAAAAGGTACCCGTCGTTTGCAATTGAAAAACGTAATGAAAGCCAAATTTGACCAAATTTTAGTGCCTATTGCCGACATGCTCATTACGCCCGAACAACGTAAACATATCAATTTTGACGCATTTTTTGCCAATACCATGTTCCATGAAGTTGCACACGGATTGGGTATCAAAAATACTATCAACGGAAAAGGAATGGCTCGCAAAGCACTTAAAGAACATTATTCGACTATCGAGGAAGGAAAAGCTGACATTTTAGGATTGTACATGGTTGACCAACTGCACAAAAAAGGCGAGTTAGACGGCGACATAAAAGATTATATGACCACGTTTATGGCGAGTATTTTCCGTAGTATCCGCTTTGGTGCCGCCGATGCCCATGGCGTTGCCAACATGATTCGTTTCAATTATTTTAAAGATAAAGGTGCTTTTACCAGAAATGCCGATGGTACTTACAAGCTAAACTATGACAAAATGTATGATGCCATGAAATCTTTGTCAGCTTTATTGCTAAAATTACAAGGCGACGGCGACTATGAAGGCGTTGCCAAGCTCATCAAAGAAAAAGGCATCGTGCCAGAGCAGTTGAAACAAGATTTGCAAAAACTCAATGACGCACATATCCCCGTTGATATTATTTTTGACCAAGGGATTGAAACTTTGGGGTTATAAGTTGAAAGTTGAAGGTTAATTGATGAGTTGATGAACTGATGAATTGAGGAAATGAGGAAAGACCTGCAAGGTTTTAAAAACCTGGTAGGTCTGAGCGAGAAACTTATATGTTCTTATATACCTTATATGGTTAAAGGATAATTGAGAAACTGATGAAGTGAGAAGCCCCGATATCTGACATCGGACATCCGACAATAACAAAATAAACAATGAAAAACAAATCTGATACTTCGACAGACTCAGTAACCGAATCTGAAATGAATAACCATCAATTCCTTAAATTAGATGTAAGATTATATATGAAGTAAAAAGTAAACATAAAAAAGTAAAAAATATTCAATGAAGCACAATAGGTCTTCAATTCATTAAATCATAAGCAGGAGTGAAGTTTGAAGCAGTAAATAAACATAGTAAAACGAAGTAAACTATGAAGTAGATAAAGTTCTCATTTCCTCAAATTGTAAGTAGAAATTATTGTATGATGTAATTAATAATCTTAAATAAACCTAAATTTCAAAATAGCAGAATAAATCCTCAATTCCTCAAATTAAAATGAAATCAATATACTTCAAAGAACTCAAACAATTTTTCGGCTCGCCTATCGGCTATTTGTCTATGGGCTTGTTCTTTGTATTCAACGCCTTGTTTTTATGGTTTATTGAAGGTAATTATTATTTGCCTACCTACGGTTTTGCTGACTTAAATCCGTTTTTCAGCTTAGCACCTTGGATTTTGATATTTGTCATAGCCGCTATCGGTATGAAAAGTTTTTCCGATGAATTTAAAACCGGCACTATTGAAACTTTATTAACTAAACCGCTGGCGTTTAAAGATATTGTTTTAGGCAAATTTTTGAGTATTTGGTCTATAGGTATATTGATGTTAGTACCTACATTAATATATGTGTATAGCATTCAATATTTCAGCCTAGACGGTAGTTTGGATATTAAAAATCTTGTCAGCGCTTATTTTGGCATAATTCTATTGACCGGTGCCATGGCAGCCATTGCTGTGTTCAGTTCGTCGTTATTTGATAATCAGGTCAATGCCTTTTTAACCGGCTTGTTTTTAAGTTTTTTATTTTACTATGGATTTGAAGGGTTGGGCAGTTTTAACCTGTTAGGCGGATTGGACTTATTTTTCAAAAAATTGAGCTTAGATTTTCATTATCAAAATATGGTCAAAGGCTTAATCAAACTGTCTGATGTGGTTTATATGTTGAGTATCATAGTTTTATTTATAGGATTGACTAATTATAATTTACAAAAACGCATTAAATAATGGAAAACTTTACCGCATACAATCCGACCAAATTACATTTCGGTAAAAATGTTATTGAAAAATTACCGGACGCCTTACAAAATACCGGTAAAAATATTTTATTAATAACCGGACAAGGCAGCGTCAAAAAATACGGTTATTATAACCAAGTTATTGAAAAACTACAAAAAGCAGGAAAAAACATCATCGAATTTTCCGGTATCAAACCAAATCCGGTGGTCGATGATGCTGAAAAAGCTGTTGCGCTTGCCAAAAAGAATCAAGTAGATGCCATTGTTGCCTTAGGCGGTGGTAGCGTGATTGATACGGCAAAAATGATCAATATGGCATATGCCAATGACTTACCGGTTTGGAAAATCATGAAACGGGAAGTAGAACCTGTCAAAAGAATACCGCTGTTTGTTATTTTAACCCTCGCAGCAACCGGCACGGAAATGAATGGCGCTGCCGTTTTGCAAAATCACCAAACCCAAGAAAAAATCGGCTATTTTTCACCGCTGATGTATCCGGATATATCATTTTTAGATCCTACATATACATTAAGTGTTCCTAAAAATCAAACTATTAATGGCATTGTTGATTTAATTGCCCATAGTTTGGAAGCCTTTTTTTCCGGCGGTGCTGTCCCCTTGTCTGACAGATTTGTAGCGGCTAATATTTTAGAAACTTTTGACTATGCCCCCGCCCTACTCAACGATTTAAAAAATTACGACTTGCGTGCCCGTATGATGTGGACTGCCACCATAGCCGAAAATGGAACGACCATGCACGGCAGAACGACTTCCGGTGACTGGGGTACACACGCTTTGGCACATCACATATCACTGCTTTGGGATACTGCGCACGGAGAAACCTTGTCGGTCATGTTTCCCGCTTGGATGAAAGCCATGCGTCCAAAAATTAAGGAACGTTTACAACAACTTGGTTTTTTGTTAACCGGAAAAAGTATCAAAGCAGATGAAACCATTGCCATATTTGAAGAATTTTTCAATAAGATAGGGGCGCCAATACGTTTTGAACAGCTTGGTTTAAAGTCACACGACAAACAAAAACTTTTAAATTTGTGGCTAAAAAACAAGCCAATCGGCATGAATATCATACTCGATGAAAAAGATTATCAAAAAATTATTTCATATCTATAAAACAATAATGCAAAACCGTTGAGCGCCGTAGGTGCGACCTGTTTGTAGATAAAACAATAATTACACATTTATGTCAAATACATATTCTCAATTATACATCCAAATTATATTTACCGTCAAAGGGCGCCAGAATTTAATCCCTTCTCAAAAAAGAGAAGAATTACACAAGTACATTACAGGTATTATAAAAAACGTAATCAGAAATTATTATCCGTTTTTGCAATGCCTGATCATATTCATATTTTGGTTGGAATAAATCCCGATATTAGGATTTCAGATTTAGTAAGAGATATAAAATCAGGAACATCAAAATATATTACTGAAAATAATTGGATAAAAGGAAAATTTTCATGGCAGAGTGGTTATGGTGCATTTTCATATTCCAAAAGTCAAATAGATAAAGTGATAAAATATATTATGAATCAAAAGCAACATCATAAAAAGAAAACCTTTAAAGAAGAATATTTGGAATTTTTACAAAAATTTGAAATAGATTATAATGAACAATATTTATTTGAATGGATAGATTAATCATACCCGATAAAATAATTTTTGGTGATTTTACAGGTCGCCCCTACGGGGCTTAGAATTTTTCAGAGACTATATGAGCTACTAACAGTATGCCCCTATGGGGCAAATAACAATCACGCTTACTGCAATACATTTTAATTATTAGATTCGTTTGAGCGCCGTAGGTGTAACCTGTTTGTAACTAAAACAATAAAAATATACCTTTGTTCAATAATAATGCAGGTAAATGACAAAACCATTTAAAGAAATGACCAAAAACATCAAACATATTATCCTTTTGCTCGTGGGCTTGGTGCTTCTCAATCTCTTGTCAAACTATTTCGATACTAAAATCGATATGACCACCGACAAGCGATTTACCTTGTCCAAAGCATCGGTTAAAGTCGTAAAACAGGTAAAAGAGCCGATGCAAGTCATAGTGTTTTTAAAAGGCGATTTTCCATCGTATTTTAAGCGATTGGCTAACGAAATCGAAAATTTGCTACAAGATTTTCATCAAGAAAATCCGGAAATAGATTATGTGTTTATCAATCCGCTTGAAAAAGGTGATAAGTATGTGCAATCGTTAATAGACAAAGGTTTACAACCGGCACAAATCAGCCTGCAAAAATCCGGAAAAATGGAACAAGTCATGGTGTTTCCTTGGGCAGTCATCAAACAAGGCAAACGCGAAATACCGGTATCATTGTTAGCTAAATCTTATGCCAAAAGTTTAGACGACCAAATAGAAAACAGCATAGAAAATCTGGAATATGCTTTGAGCAACGGCATTCATTTAATAACGGCTAAAAAACAACAAAAAATTGCTATTCTTAAAGGCAATGGCGAATTAGATGACCTGCATATTGCCGATTTTTTAAGAAGTATCGGTAAAAAATACCGCTTGGCACCTTTTACACTTGACAGCGTTGCTACAGAACCGGTCAAAACACTTCGTGATTTGCAAGATTATAATCTGGCTATTCTTGCCAAACCAACAGAAAAATTTACCGAACAAGAAAAATATGTTTTAGACCAATTTTTGATGCACGGTGGGCGTTTGATGCTCTTGCTCGATGCTGTCAAAGCCCACAAAGATACCTTGATGTATAGTGGTAAAACTTATGCGCTCAATGCCGAACTCAACCTTACCGATATGCTCTTTGCTTACGGTGTACGGATCAAGCCCGAACTGGTTAAGGATTTAATCGCTGCCCCTGTTGTGCTTAAAGTAGGTCAAATAGGCAACAAACCGCAACTGGAACAATTTCCATGGTTTTACAGCCCCTTGGCACAACCTAATACTAAACATCCTATTGGAAAAAATCTGGATATGGTTTTATTGGATTTTGTCAGTCCTATGGAAGTACTCAAAAACAAAACCAAAAAAAGTATTTTATTGACAAGCTCACCTAAAACGCAATTGGTGGGCATACCAACAGAAATCAATTTTGATGAAATCGGCAAAAAACCGGACATATCACAATATACTGCCGGCACGCAAGTTTTTGGTGTGCTACTGGAAGGATCGCTAAAATCTGCTTACAATCATCGAGTCAAACCTATCAAGACGGACCATGATTTGGAAAACGGACAATCTGCCTTAATCGTTATTTCCGACGGTGATATTATGAAAAATCAAGTAGATAAAGGCAAACCGCTACCATTGGGCTTTGACAAATGGAGTAAAATCAGTTATGATAACAAACAATTTCTGCTCAATGCCGTTGATTATTTAATGGATAAAAACGGTGTCATCAGTTTGAAAAACAAAGAAGTCAAACTCAAATTTTTAGATCAAAATAAGATGGTTGCAGAACTACGCTTTTGGCAGTGGCTAAATCTATTTTTGCCGTTATTACTTACCGGTTTTGCGGCTTGGCTTTTTAACTATTGGCGGCATAAGAAGTTTGCTTGATATTTGAGATTTCTCGTCGCTTGTTCCTCGCTCTGTCGAAATAACACGCTTTTGTCATTCCGAGTGAGCACAGCGACGAGGAATCTATTAGGTGATACAAATTGAGATTTCTCACTACGTTCGAAATGACACGGGATTTCTCGTTTTCCCCACCGACTAAAATCAGGGACAAAACTTTGTCGAAATGACAAGGACTATACATTAAAACGGAAGTGCATCACATCACCGTCTTGTACGACATATTCTTTTCCTTCTACACGCATTTTACCGGCTTCTTTGACTTTGGCTTCCGAACCATATTTGACATAATCGTCATACGAGATGACCTCGGCACGTATAAAGCCCTTTTCAAAATCACTGTGAATCACACCGGCAGCTTGCGGTGCCGTAGCGCCTATCGGAATCGTCCATGCACGGACTTCCTTTACACCGGCGGTAAAATAAGTTTGTTGTTTGAGCAGTTTGTAAACCGCGCGAATCAATTTATTGATACCGGGTTCATCTAAACCCAAATCGTCTAAAAACATTTTGCGCTCTTCATAGGTATCCAGTTCCATAATATCAGCTTCCGTAGCTGCTGCCAATATCATCATTTCGGCATTTTCATCTTTTATGGCTTCTTTAACGGCTTCGACATATGTATTGCCGTTTTGTAAAGATGCTTCATCAACATTACATATATATAAGACCGGTTTGTCTGTCAATAATTGATAATTGTTGACATATTTATCCCGTTCATCATCGGTGAAATCCATAGCGCGTACAGAGATGCCTTTTTCGAGATTTTCTTTGATTTTCAAAAGCAATTCATACTCTTTCTTACCCTCTTTATCACCGGTTTGTGCTTTACGTTTAACCTTATCTATTCGTTTTTCAACGGTTTCCAAATCTTTGAGTTGTAACTCAATATCAATAATTTCCTTATCTCTAACCGGATCAATGCTGCCTTCTACATGCGTGATGTTGTCATCATCAAAACAACGTAAAACATGAATAATGGCATCGGTTTCACGGATATTTGCTAAAAATTTATTACCCAAACCCTCTCCTTTACTCGCACCTTTGACCAATCCGGCAATATCAACTATTTCGACCGTTGCCGGTGATACCCGTAGTGGCTTAACTATTTTTTCCAAAGCTTCCAAACGCGGGTCAGGGACATTAACAACGCCTACATTGGGTTCAATGGTACAAAACGGATAATTTGCCGACTGCGCTTTAGCATTGGACAAACAATTAAATAAAGTGGATTTTCCTACATTGGGTAAACCGACAATTCCTGCTTTCATATAGTATGTTGTTTGTTAAAATATCGGCAAATATAAGATATTTTCATGCAATTCACCATAAGGAAAATCTAATATTAAATAACATTATTAACGAACAAAATTGAATAAGTAAAATATCAATAAGTAACAATTTGACCAGACCTAGCAGGTTGGTCAAACCTACTGGGTCGCAAATTGCAAAAACCTGCTAGGTTTTAAAAACATAGTAGGTCTGATGAGAAAACTAAATTGTCAATATAAAGTAAAAAAGCTGCCCGATTGAGCAGCTTTATTACAAACTAAATGAGATTTATTTCTTCTTCTTTTCTTCTTCTTTCTTAGCCAAATCATACATCACCGGTGTGGCAATAAATAGGGATGAATAAGTTCCGACTATAACACCAATGATTAAAGCAAAAACAAAACCACGAATGCTCTCACCGCCAAAAATAAAGATTGCAATTAAAGTAACCAAAGTAGTTAAGGACGTATTTAAAGTACGGGACAAAGTACTATCCAATGCTTGATTGATTTTTTTATTCATTGGCCAAGACGGATGTTCTCTAAAATATTCACGGATACGGTCAAAAATAACCACCGTATCATTTAATGAATATCCAATAACTGTCAGTATAGCGGCAATAAAGGCTTGGTCAATCTCCATATTGAAAGGGGCAAAACGCCAAGTCAATGAGAAAATACCTAATACTACCAAGACATCATGGAATACCGCAATAACGGCACCGGCACTAAATTGCCATTTTTTAAATCTGAATAAGATATATAAAAAGACCACAAATAAAGATCCCAATACTGCATATACAGAGCCTTTTTTAATATCATCGGCAATCGTCGGACCAACTTTTATAGACTGCATACGACCTATTTTCTTATTTTCATCACTACTAACAAAGTTCATATAAGTATAACCATTAGGGAAGAAAGGTTTTAAACCGTCAAATAAACGTTTTTGAACTTCATTATCAACTTTTTCACCCTCTTTATCGATTAAAAATTTAGTCGTAATTTTCAATTGATTATCCCCGCCATACTTTTTGACATCAGGGGCAAATTTATTGCCTTTTTCATCAACAAATTTATCAGCCAATGCCTTACGGGCTTCTTCAACATTAATATTTTTATCAAAAGCTACAATATAAGTACGTCCACCTACAAAATCAACACCCGGATTTAAACCATTAGTAAAGATTGAAATTAAACCTATCAGTATAACGGTTCCTGAAATCATATAAGAGATTTTTCTTTTGCCCAAGAAATCGATACGGACATTAGAAAACCAATTACGTGATATTTTGGTATCAAATGTCAATTTTTTACCTTTAGCCAAATACCATTCAATCAGTAATCTGGTAATGAAAATAGCAGTAAATAAAGATGTACCGATACCAATCAGTAATGTTGTTGCAAAACCTTTAATAGGACCGGTACCGAAAAATAACAAGATAATACCGGTTAGAGCAGTAGTAATATTGGCATCGATAATAGATGACAAAGCATTGCTAAATCCATCATCGACTGCATCACGCAAGGACTTACCGCGACGCATTTCTTCACGAACACGTTCAAATATCAACACATTTGCATCAACCGCCATACCTATGGTTAAGACGATACCTGCCAAACCGGGTAGAGTTAAAACCGCATTTAAACTAGCTAAAATACCAAATATAAACAAGATATTTAGAACCAAGGCAATATCAGAGAATAGACCGGCTTTACCATAATATCCGAACATCCAAATGAAAATCAATAAGAAAGCAAAAATAAAGGACATTTTACCACCTTCAATTGCTTTATGTCCGAGAGAAGGACCTACAATTTCCGATTGAACAATGTCTGCCTTGGCGGGTAATTTACCGGCACGTAAGACATTAGCTAAATCTTTAGCCTCCTCTAAATCAAAATCGCCTGTAATTTCAGAACGACCACCCGTAATAGGACCATTATGCACACCCGGAGCTGAGTAAACAATATTATCTAAAACAATAGCAATACCGGTTTTATCATTAAAGGCTTGTGTGGTCATTTCTTTCCACTTCTTGGCACCGGCACCGTTCATTTGCATGGTTACGGCAGGATTACCAAATTGGTCATAAGACGATTGTGCATCAACAATCACATCACCACTAATCGGTGGCATATTATCTCTGTTACCTTTAATAGCATACAGGTAAACAATATCACTTTTTTTCTCCGGTTTACCCCATAAAAATTTAACATCCTTTAATTCTGCGGGCAACAGTTTTTTTGCCTCCGGACTATTGAGCATTTTCTCAACTCTATCCTTATCTTTGATATTTACGATACCAACTCTTGAAAAGCTACCGGGTTTCAAATACTTGAATAAACTTTCTTTTTGTTTTTCATCAACTAATAAAGCATCAACATCTTTTTTAGTCGTATCTTTTTCGACTTGTTGGTTTTGAGCATAGTATTGATCTAATTGTTGCAAGTAAGGCATAACGTCTTGCGCATTGAAAGCATGCCAAAATTCTAATTGTGCTGTACTCTGTAACAATTTTTTGACGCGCTCAATATCTTTTGCTCCGGCTAATTCGACTAAAATACGCCCGGATTTTCCCAAGCGTTGGATATTAGGTTGGGTTACCCCGAACTTATCAATACGTTTACGCAATACCTCAAAGGCACTGACCATGGCATCATCCACTTTTTTGTGAATGATTTTTTTAACTTCATCATCAGCCATATTAAACTTAACATCATCTGACAAATCACGGTTACCGAAAATTTCCGGTGAGCTTAATTTAACAGGATGGTCGGATTTGCTATTTATTTTATCAAAAGCTTCAAAAAACAAATCTATATAAGGTTTGTTACTGCTTTTTTGCATTTCGCTTGCTTCTTCAAGCGCTTGGTTAAAAATTGGATTTTTAGTATTATTAGCCAAGTTTTTTAAGATATCTTTAACCGAAACTTGCAAAATGACATTGATACCACCTCTCAAATCAAGACCAAGATTCATTTCTCTGTCTTTAATATCATTATAGGTAAAATCGGAACCTAAAATACTAAAAACCGGCTTGTTAGATAAGGAGTCCAAAAAATGTTTTTCCTTCATATAATCCCCCTTCGCATAAGCTTTGGCTTCCTTCCTGATTTGATTACTTTTAAATGTAAATGATAAAGTATAAATACTTATCAATCCTAAAATAGTAGCAAATACTATTACGAGTCCTTTATTTCGCATTCTCTTCTGTTTTTTTCAGTTCGTTATTATTTTGACGGGCAAAGATAAATTTTTACAATGTAATTTCAAATTTTTTTACCCATTTATTCTGTTATTCTGTTAAAAATTGTAAGCTATACCAATTCCGGGATATTGATACTTGTCAGCTTTGATAATATTTAATCCGAGTTGTACTTTTTTACGGGCATATTTGTATCGGATTCTGTTTTGTTTGTCGTCTAACCGATATTTACCATGAATCCAATCATACAAATAACTACCGACAATCAATACTAAAGAACCATAAGTAACTATTAAATCTCCTGTCGAAATAGACTGTCCCAGACCGGAATTATCTAATAAAATAATTTTAGTCAAAGATTCATCGGTAAGAGATAGATATACCAACCCCAAATAGCCTAATGAACGGGTGCCTAAAATATAATAACCGGCTTTTTTTTCACCGATTTTGAAATGTATATGTCCGGGCAAGATAGTTGCAATCATCATATCTTGCATTCGCAAATCGGTACTTAAGATTTTAAACTCTTCATAAGTCATATCTTTAGGAATTGCCGGTAAATTGAAATTGGAATTTTTTTGATGTTTATAAATATCCAAATCCTGACCAGAAACTAATACAATTCCTAAAATAAAAAGAATAAAACTGACATTATACTTCATTGTATATCAATCGATTAAAAAATAAAAATTAATAGTCCAAAGACTCTAAATATTGTAATTTTTTCTTCCAAAAATCTAATATTTCTTTATTTTTAGTCAAATTTTTCTCCACTTCTTTTTGGAACGGATTATTGTTATCATT
>JALWLE010000088.1 GCA_026996605.1 Flavobacteriales bacterium | reverse complement strand
CTTTATAATTTTCCAAAGTAAAAGCATAATATTTATTGCCGTCAAAGAAAGGTTTGATGTCAATCTCTTGCCAATCTTTTTTAGGTAAAGTTTTTTGTAATCGGTTGATGTTTTTTTGTATGGTCGATTGTTTTAGAGTTTCATCCATTGAATCTTTAATGCCGGCTAATACTTGGTCGGTAACGTCTTCTATTTTTCTGACAAAAGTAACATACATACCCGGATTAGGTAATTCTTCTTCGAAACTTTTAGACCAAAAACCATCTTTGACATAATTATGTTCAAAAGTAGAATGTGCTTGTATAGCTCCATATCCACAATGATGATTAGTCAAAATTAAACCTTTGGATGATATAATTTCACCGGTGCATCCGCCGTTAAACTGAATGACAGCATCATTTATGCTTGTGCCGTTGGGATTGTAGATGTCATTGGCGGTTAATTTTGACCCCATTTCTTGCATTTGAGATATCACATCATGTGATATCTCCGAAGGAATGATCATTCTACCGTTTTGAGACCAAATGCTTTGAAAAACAATAATAAATATAATAACGAAATTCTTTCTCATAATTTTCTAATGTGTTTTCTGTGAGAGTTGTAAAAATAATAATTTTAAATAATAATTTCGGTATCAAATTTCATAAATTGATGAAAAATAATACTTCCTTATTCAAAGGTAATTACATTATGTTTAACAAACAAATTTTTTTTCATCTGTTTATTTTTTTATTTTAACATTAATGTTCCCGACAATAGTCGGGATAACCTTTGATGATTAAAATAATCATTTCGTTGTGTGTTTAATAATTATTTTAATCATCTCGGTTTCATTATTTGATTTTCTACTTTCAATTTTGGTTACAGAGCTACCCCAAAATACAGTTGCAGAGTTTATAGCAGTATAAACTAATCATGTTTTCTTATATTTGCATTTAACAAAAAACAGACCAAAATGATAATTTCAACAGTTTTAAAAGATACCAGCCCCATTTTTACCAACGATATTATGGTTTTTGGTCTTTTAATGGGCTTATTAGCGTTAATTTTTTATACGGCTTCTCTCAAAGACGGATTTTGGGAAAAGTTTTATAAAATAGTACCGGCTTTGTTACTGGCTTATGTCTTGCCGGCTGTCTTGTCTTCTACGCATATTATTGCCACGGATTGGATAAGTATTGAAGATGGAAAAGCCGTAGCGCATAAATCACAATTATATTATATAGCCAGCCGCGTGTTGTTGCCGGCATCTTTGATTTTAATGACGTTGAGCATCGATTTAAAAGCGGTTTTTAATCTCGGTCCCAAAGCTTTAATTATGTTTATCACCGGCACCTTGGGTATTGTGATTGGCGGACCCATTGCTTTGTTTTTAGTAGGAAGCATTTCGCCGGATACAATTGCCGGCACCGGACATGATGCGCTTTGGCGTGGATTAGCAACACTATCGGGAAGTTGGATAGGTGGCGGTGCTAATCAAGCTGCAATGTTGGAAATTTTTGAATATAATCCGAAAAAATACGGAGCTACGGTTTTGGTAGATATTTTTGTTGCCAACTTATGGATGGCTACCCTGCTTTTTGGTATTCCACGCGCAAAAAAAATAGATGCTTGGCTCAAAGCCGATACATCTTCTATCGAAGAATTAAAAGCAAAAGTTACGGCATTTGCCAAAAAAGTACAACGGATGCCGACTTTAACCGATTATATGGTATTGCTGGGTATCACTTTTTTTGCTGTGGCTATGTCATTTTGGGGTGCGGATATCATTTCTCAATGGTTAAAAACGCATATTCCGGCGGTAGCTGACAAAAAATCCTTTGTTTCTTCGTTTGGTTCGCATTTCTTTTGGTTGATTAGTTTGGCTACCATCTTCGGTATTAGTTTCTCATTTACTAAAATCAAAAACTATGAAGGGGTGGGAGCTTCTAAAATAGGAAGTGTTTTCATCTATATTTTAGTGGCGACAATCGGTATGAAAATGGATCTGACCGAAATTATTAAAAATCCGGGCTTGATATTTATTGGAATCGTTTGGATGACCATACACGCCTTGTTGTTGATTGGTGTAGCCAAACTTATCAAAGCGCCATATTTTTTCTTAGCAGTCGGCAGTCAGGCAAATGTAGGTGGAGCAGCTTCGGCACCGGTAGTAGCGGCGGCTTTTCATCCGTCTTTGGCTTCTGTTGGCGTGATGCTGGCGGTAGTCGGCTATGTAGTGGGAACTATTGCTGCTTTGGGTAGCGCTTGGTTGATGGAATTGGTGTCAAAATTCTTGGGTGTGATATAGCAGAAAGTGTTTAGTGAAAAGTACTAAGTGCGAATTGGATCGAAGTCTCGGACAACGTTGAGTAAAATTTTAAAAGTCGCATCATAGCATACTTTACACTACAAACATTATAAATTTTATGAATTTTTAACTAAAATGCGTTTTCGTTTAATCTTTTTTCCGTTTATCCTTTTATATGCTTTAATAACCGAAGTGCGTAATGTTTTGTATGATAAAGGTATTTTAACATCGACTACCTTTAATATACCGGTAATCAGTGTCGGTAATCTCAATCTTGGTGGGAGTGGCAAAACCCCGCAAATAGAATATTTAATTCGTTTGTTGCAACCGGACTATAAAGTTGCGGTTATCAGTCGCGGATATAAACGTTTAACCAAAGGTTTTATGGTAGCGGATGTGGAAGTGACACCGGCGACAATCGGCGATGAACCCTATCAAATTTATCGTAAGTTTGATAATGTTATTGTTGCAGTAGGAGAAGATAGAGTAGCGGCGGTTAAGAAAGTTATTGCTATCTATAATCCCGATGTGATTTTGTTAGACGATGCGTTTCAACACCGGCGCATCAATGCGGGCTTCCAAATATTATTAACACCATTTGACCGCCCGTTTTATAAAGACTGGCTTCTGCCTGCCGGAAATTTACGTGAATTGCCCAAGAATGCCCGTCGTGCCGATTTAGTCGTTGTAACCAAATTACCTGAAAAAGCTAATCCTGAAAAACAACAAAAAGTTAAAAAAAAGATTAAAAAATATGCCGGTAATAAAGCTGTTTTTTTCTCAAAAATTGCTTATGCCGATTATATTACTAATGATATTGCAAAAATATCGCTGCCGGATTTAAAAGCGTATAAAATTCTTTTAATTACGGGAATTGCCAATCCCCAACCTTTATATGCGTTTTTGTCAGAAAAAAATATTAATTTTGAAAGCTTGAAGTTTGGTGACCATCACAGGTTTTCGACGACTGATATACAACGGATTAATAAACAATATGAAGACATCAAGGCTTCAAAAAAGTTGATTCTAACCACTGAAAAAGATTTTGTGCGTCTGTCGTCTTTGCTCAATGATGATGTTTTATTTTATTTGCCGATACAAACGGAAATAATTGATAATGAGAAGTTTAATAATAAAATTATAGATTATGTCAGAAATTATAAATAATGAATTTGAATTGTCTTTGGAAACAGCACAATTTTTACAAAAACAAATTAATAATACACCCGAATATGCTATTGTTCTCGGTAGCGGATTGGGAAGTTTGTCGGAAGATATCGATGTAGATATGGAAATACCTTATAAAGATATTCCCAATTTTCCGGTTTCTACGGTTAAAGGTCATAAAGGTTCTTTGATTTTTGGAAGTCTGAGCGGGAAGAAAATTGTGGCTATGAATGGGCGCTTCCATTTTTACGAAGGTTACAATATGAAACAAGTTACTTTTCCGGAGCGGGTCTTTTGGCAAATGGGGATTCGTAAGTTGGTCGTTTCCAATGCTTCGGGCGGCGTCAATCGTAATTTTAAAATAGGTGATGTGATGTTGATTACGGATCACATCAATTTTTTTCCGGAGCATCCTTTACGTGGTCCTAATGACGAGCGTTTCGGACCCCGTTTTGTCAATATGAGCGAGCCATACAGCAAGAAGATGTTACAAGTGGTTCGCAAATATGCGGCTGATAATGATATACGTATTAAAGAAGGTACTTATCTGGGCTTGCAAGGACCGACTTTTGAAACTTTGGCTGAATACACTATGGTACGCAATATGGGCGGTGATGCCGTAGGTATGTCCACGGTACCGGAAGTTATCGTTGCCCGTCATATGGATATGGAAGTTTTTGGTATTTCGGTTATTACCGATATAGGAACGGCAGAATTTATTGAAGAAGTCAATCATCAAGAAGTTTTAAAAGCTGCCAAAGCAGCCGAGCCGATTGTTAGAGAATTGGTGGCTAAATTGGTTGAGTTGTATTAAATGAATAAATTTGAAACGGTAATTTCTCATAGACCTACTAGGTTTTTAAAACCTGGTAGGTCTGATTTTAAAAAGATCGAGCAGATTGTCAAAACTTGATAGTAGAAAGATTTCTATCTAATAACTCATAGACTTAGCAGGTCTTTAAGACCTACTAGAATAGGAAAAAAAGAGACCTGTTAGGTTTCCAAAAACCTGATAGGTCTTTTTGAAAAAAGTCTCTTCATATTCTAAATTTTTAATAATTAGGCATTCGAAATGTTCGGGCAAAATTTTTCCTCAATTCCTCAAATTACAAGCAGAATTTCAGTTTGAAGTAATAAGAAACATCAATATGTAAAAAATATTATATGAAGGAAAATAAATTCTCAATTCCTCATCATTAACAATTATCAATCACATATTTGATTAATTTACTAACCAATGAATAATCTCAAATCATTTTATACCAATCGCTTGCAGCAATATACCCGTGAACTGCAACAAGAAAGACATCGCTCTTATGTAGTTGCATTGCTACGATTTTTGGTTTTTATACTTTTAGTATCAGCTTTATATATGTATCATCAAAGTGCCGGACAAATTTTATTGGTTTTTTTGATTTGGATACCTTTTTTTCTGTTTTTAGTATCAAAAAGTGCTGATATATCTCAAAAAATCAACAAGCTTAATGAATTAATTGACCTGAACAAAACGGAATTAAAAGTTTTAGACGGACAATACGAATTTTTGCCGGACGGTGCCGATTTTATCAACCCTAAACATGATTACAGTTATGATTTAGATTTGTTTGGCAAGGGGTCTTTCTTTCAATATATCAATCGTTCAAACAAAAAAAACGCACAACATTTTTTAGCTAAATTGCTGACCGAAAATCAAATTGGAAATATTTATGAAAAGCAAGAAGCGGTTAAAGATTTAGCATTGCGGATTGATTGGCGACAGAATTTTTTGGGTATTTCGCGCTTGGTAAAAAACAGCTTGGAACCTGAAAAAATCGTGCATGTTTTTAAGTATCATTCCTATTTTACAAAGCCTTTGTATTTTTATGGTGGTTTGGTTTTCGGGCTGGTATCAATTGCGATGTTAACGGGATATTATTTTGATGTTGTTTCTCTAAAAATTTTGACTTATTGGGTTATTGCCGGTTTGACTATTGCCGGTATATTTGCTAAAAAATCACACCGGTTTAGTCAAGAATTAGACCTTGTTATGCCGTCCTTGTCCGGTTACGTTAAATTGTTGCAATTGATTGAAAACGAAGGTTTTAAGTCAAAATTATTGTTATCTAAAAAACAAGAATTACAGCAAAGCGGTCATAAAGCTTTTGAGCAGATTAATGACTTGATGCGCATCTATCAACAAAAAGAAATGACGCATAATCTGATTGTTAAAATCATTGGGAACAGCCTGTTTTTATCCGATTTAATGTTTAATTATCGCTTAGAAAAACGGCTCAAACAATATACAGACTATTTACCGGTTTGGCTCAAAACCGTCGATTTTTTTGAGAGTTATATTTCTTTGGGAAATTTTGTTTTTAATCATCCCGATTACAGTTTTCCTAAAATAGTTAAAAATGATTGGCAAATTCAAAGCAGGTCCTTAGGACATCCGTTAATCTCTGCATCTAAACGTGTTAGTAACGATTTTAAAATTAAACATCACCAATTTTTTATCATTACCGGTGCCAATATGGCAGGCAAAAGCACCTTTTTACGCACGGTCGGTTTGTCAATAGTCATGGCAAATATTGGATTGCCGGTTTGTGCTGAAACCTATGAATATCAACCGATTAAATTGTTGACGAGTATGCGAACAGACGATTCGTTGCAGGAAGAAACTTCCTATTTCTTCTCAGAACTGAAACGTTTGAAATATATCGTCACACAAATTCAAAAGGACGATTATTTTGTTATTTTAGATGAAATTCTCAAAGGCACCAATTCCAAGGACAAAGCCGAAGGTTCTCAAAAATTTGTAGAATGTTTGACCCGTTCCAAAGCGACCGGTATCATTGCGACACACGATTTAAGTTTGTGTAATTTGGCAGATATATATCCGCAGGTTAAAAACCATTATTTTGATGCCAAAATTATCAATGACGAATTGTCTTTTGATTATCGTTTTAAAAAAGGCATTGTTCAAAACATGAATGCAACATTTTTGTTGAAAAAGATGGAAATCATTTAGAAAAAATTATTTATTCTACTATAAAAAAATGTATTTTAAAAATGTTAATGAAAAGTTGATAAAAAATAATAACTTTATGACTATATGATGTGATACAAGCTAAAAATGTTTTAATTTTAAGTTTTGAAATTGAGATGAAATTACAACTATGTCAACTAATCAAACAACAGCCAAAGACGATATGTATCAACAAGAAATAGAAGTCGTTAAGAATAAATTGACGGAATTTTTAGAAGAACATCATCATCGGAAAACGCCAGAACGTTATGCTATTTTGGAAGAAATATATAAAATTGACGAACATTTCGATATAGATTTTTTGTATAAATTATTTAAAGAAAAACAATTCAGAGTCAGTAAAGCAACGCTTTATAATACTTTGGAACTGTTGCTCGATGCCGGATTGGTGCGTAAACATCAATTTGGAAAAGTACAAGCATTTTATGAAAAAAGTTATTTTAACAAAAACCACGATCACATTATTATGTTAGATGATTTTCAAATTATAGAATTTTGCGACCCGCGCATCGACCAAATAAAAAAAGATTTTGAAGATGCTATGGATGTCGAAATTGAAAGTCATTCATTATATTTATATGCCCGCAAAAAGAAAAAGTAACCTTTTAAATTTATTTAATCACAAAAAAATTGAGAATGGAATTGTCGGAAAAGAAAAATAAAGGACTGATAAAACAGCCGCAGAAAAACATGAGTTTGCCCCAAGCCAAAGTGCCGCCCCAAGCCATTGAGTTGGAAAAGGCTATTTTAGGGGCAATGATGATTGATAAACGCGGGGTCGATGAAGTCGTAGATTTATTATTTGACGAAGTTTTTTACCTACCCGAACACCAAGAGATTTTTTCGGCTATTATTCATTTGTTTGAACAAGGTAAGCCCATTGATATTTTTACCGTTACCGAAGCTTTACGCTCTCGCGGCACTTTGCAGCAAGTAGGCGGCGAATATTATTTGATTACGTTATCCAATTTGGTGGCGACCGCCGCTCATATTGAATACCATGCCCGTATTGTGTTGCAGATGTATGTAAAGCGGCGTTTGATTGAAATTTCAGGCGAAATTATAGAAAAAGCCTATGACGAAACCACCGATGTACTTGATTTGTTAGACAATGCCGAACAAGAATTATTTAAAGTTTCACAAGGCAGCTTAAAACGCGGCAGTGCCAAAATAGCTTCGGTGGTAACCGATGTAAAAGCCCAATTGGAACAACTGGCAAAGCAAGAAGGTTTGAGTGGTATTTCGACCGGTTTTCCCTCACTTGACGATTATACATCGGGCTGGCAAAATGGTGATTTGGTGATTATAGCAGCCCGTCCCGGTATGGGTAAGACGGCTTTTGTATTGTCTATGGCGCGTAATATGGCAGTCGATCATCAGGTGCCGGTGGCTATTTTTAACCTTGAAATGACATCCGATCAATTGATTAAGCGCTTGTTTTCCATTGAAACCGAAATTCCGTCAGAAAAATTCCGTAGCGGTAAGCTGTCCGATATGGAATGGAATTTGCTCAACAATAAAATGGATAAAATTGCCGATGCACCGATTTATATCAATGATTCGAGTATGTTGTCTATCTTTGATTTACGGGCGCAGGCACGCCGGATGAAGTCACAATTTGATATTGGCATTCTCATTATAGATTATTTACAGTTGATGACGGCACAAACCAATAACAAAAGTGGAAACCGTGAACAAGAAATTTCGACTATTTCTCGGAATTTAAAAGCTCTGGCAAAAGAACTGAACATTCCGGTGATTGCCTTGTCGCAATTATCGCGTAAAGTAGAAGAACGAACCGACAAATCCGGACACAAACGACCGCAATTAGCAGATTTACGTGAATCCGGTGCTATTGAACAAGATGCTGATATTGTGAGTTTTATCTATCGTCCGGAATATTATAAAGTGGATTTGTGGGAAGATGATACCCCGACTCAAAATCAAGCGGAATTTATTATTGCCAAGCACCGTAACGGTAGAACCGGTAATATCCGTTTGCGTTTTGAAGGACAATACGGGCGATTTTCAGAGCTCAATATGCTCAGCGAAGAATTTACTATGGAATCAAAACTGAACGATGTCAGTCCTAATAACGATTTTGGAACAGACCATTTCGACCCTTATACACCCGGCACACAAGATGAAAGTGACTTACCCTTCTAAATATGTGATTTTTACACTTTTATTAGTGTTTTCTTGGCAGATTGGTTTTGCCAAATTCATACTGATACCTATGGATGAGAATCAGCACAATCATCTCAAAGCCTACGGTATTGTCTATAAAGCTTTACAACAACACATTAAGGTCAAATGGCTGCTCAACTATCGCGGTGGTTCGTTTTTGATACCTTATGACGAAGTCATAAAGGAAGAATGTCAAATTCGTGGCGTAGATTTTGAACTCATTTCCCAAGACCAAGCAGCACAAATACTGAAAGAAATTAGTTCTCCGGCTAAAAATATGGAAGCCGTAACGCTTGAAAAAGCACCTAAAATAGCGGTGTATTCGCCCAAAGATAAAGCGCCGTGGGACGATGCCGTTACGATGGTGTTATCTTATGCCGAAATTCCTTACGATGTAGTTTATGATGAAGAAGTTTTAAATGATAAACTGCTCAAATACGATTGGCTGCACTTACATCACGAAGATTTTACCGGACAATACGGACGTTTTTATGCAGCTTATCATACGGCGCCTTGGTATATCAAACGTAAGAAAGAACTGGAAGCTTTGGCGCATAAATTGGGTTTTAACAAAGTATCGCAATTAAAATTGGCAGTTGCCAAAAAAATACGTGATTATGTGATTGGCGGCGGTTTTATGTTTGCCATGTGTTCTGCTACCGATTCTTTTGATATTGCTTTGGCAGCTGATGGGGTGGATATTTGCGAACCCATGTTTGACGGTGATCCGTCAGAGCCGGGATACCAATCAAAATTGGATTATAACAAAACTTTTGCTTTTACCGATTTTGTCTTGGAATCGAACCCGATGGTTTATGAATTTTCCAATATTGATATGACGACCAAACGGCGTATTCCCAAAGAAACCGATTATTTTGAACTCAATGAATTTTCTGCCAAATGGGATCCGGTGCCAACTATGTTAAACCAAAATCATACGATAATGGTCAAAGGTTTTATGGGACAAACTACGGCTTTTGACCGGAAACTCATCAAACTGAATATCATTATTTTGGCAGAAAACAAACTCAATGGTGAAGCCCGTTATATTCACGGTGTTAAGGGTAAAGGTATGTTTACATTTTACGGTGGTCACGACCCCGAAGATTACAGCCATAGAGTAGGGGACCCTAAAACCGAGCTGGATTTACATCCGACATCGCCCGGCTATCGCTTGATTTTGAACAACGTTTTGTTTCCGGCAGCCAAAAAGAAACATAAGAAAACATGACAATTGTTAATCATAAAAAAAATGTAGCACATCTGTGCCACATTTTTTTTGATTTTTAGGTTTTTTAAATTTTTAAAAATTGAAACCCAAGTCGCCCGGAATAATACCGGCTGTTTTTTCATTGATTAAATGGGCATCCGAAGCATCAAAAACGGATACTTTACCTTCTTGTTGGTAATCAATGGCGTCAGTTATATATAATTTGCCGTCATAAGCTTCCATATTATAAGCATTGCCGCTGTAAGTCATAAATTCTGATGTTGGTAAAGCGGTATCATTCACATTCATTTTGTAAACTTTTCCGTCCAAATAATAGTATAAGTTATCTCCTGACAAACTCAAAAAGTTAGGATGTTCGGTAGTGGCAAAATCCAAGACCGCATCGATATTAAAATTGTTATTAAGGTCTATTTTATATAATTGTCCGGCTGTTTCGTTGCCTGTCCATGATGGTTCCCCGCTACACATTACCCACAAATATTGGTCTTTGATAACCATAGAATTGGGGCGGTCACCAACTGTGATAACATCAATGATTTGTTTTAAAACCAAATCGTAAACGGAAACTTTGTTATTAGTGCCCCAAGCGCCTTTATGGGCTATAAACAGATAATCATCATTTTTAACCATTTTTTCCGGTCCCAAAGCCACGGATATTTGACCCGAGACTTCATCAGAATTGGTATTGACAATAGCCAAGTAGTCATCGGTAGCATCGGAAGTATCGCCCCAACAACTGACCAAAGCGGTATGTTCACCGATAGTTTCAAAATATCTAGGATTGGTCAAGCCGCTTGTAATGGTAGCAATCCGTTTCATCGTATCGTCTTCGGTAACTTCTATTTTGTTTGAACCGGTTACTACGATATAAGCTTTTTCGTTGCTAAAACCGATGGATTGTGCTTGATCACCCAGTGCCGTACTATTAACGGTTTGATAAATATCATTGGTAATGTTTGAAAAATCTGCATCGCCA
Source organism: Flavobacteriales bacterium (assembly GCA_026996605.1). Classification (GTDB taxonomy): domain Bacteria; phylum Bacteroidota; class Bacteroidia; order Flavobacteriales; family Flavobacteriaceae; genus WGBX01. Next base: position 2,654 of record JALWLE010000088.1, on the reverse strand, counting down.
AAGCTGATTGCAGCATTACCATGACCAAAATTGCCTTCATTGACTACAAAGACGCCTGATGCAAATTCACCCTCTTCTTCTTTCGGTGTGTCTTTCTCACAAGCTGTTAAACTGATAATTAGCGCTAGAGCTAAAAGTAAATTGATTTTTTTCATATGATTTATATTTTAAAGTTTAAGATTAATTCGTAATTGCGACCCGGCTGCGGGCGTGATTGGATATTTTCGTAATATGTATTTAATAGATTATTGATGTTAAATTGCAAATTGATATATTTTTGGTTATAAAATGTCAAAGATACACTATGCAGATGATATGCCGGCAAAAATTTGGTGTTTGTGGTGGTTGTATATATTTTGCCTTGATAACGGTACCGGTAAGTCAAACTGTAAATTTTGTAGGACAGTTTCAACAAATTGATACCGGTTATTTGCGGGGTATAGGGCAATAACTTTTGTGTTTTTTGATTGACTGAACGGTGATAATTGACATTTATCCGGTTAGATAGATGCCATTTCTCGTTAAACTTGACCTTTTTGTTGACGGATAATTCAATGCCGGAATAATGCACCGATTCAAAATTTTGCGGTTGCCAATAATTATTTTGCCCCGGCACCCATTTAATCAAATTACGACTGTCGATATAAAATAGTGATATATGGGTATCAATACCGGAATTTTTATAATCGTAGCCCGTGGCAAAACTGTAACTTGTTTCGGGTTTGAGTTGCGGATTGCCGCCGGGTGACCAATACAAATCGTTAAAGGTGGGTAATCTGAAATTTTTAGACGCATTGAACCGCCAGTTGTGATGTTGCAAAAAAGCATAGTTTAGTTCGACAGCACCGGTTAAAGGTATTTTGATGTCAGGATTAAAGTCATGGCGTAATTTGAGTTGGTAAGAGAACTTTTTGTATTGATGTGACCAAATTGCAAAGCTTGCCAAATTCTGTCTGATATGTTCATCGATATGGTCACCGGTTCCTGTTTGCCTGTTGTATTCATTGCCTATTATGATTTTAGAATGTTTATGCAGTCCGAAGCTCATAAGATTTTTTACGAGATAAGTTTCGGCTGCACTATGGCTGTTATCCGGCAGATTTTTGTTGAAATAATACCGGTATGTTTCTCTTAAATAAGCGGTTTCGGTCCGGCTGATAAAACGACCGGAATGCCACAACCAACCGCTCAATATGCGGGTGTTACCGGTTAATAATTTGGCATCTTCCGGCATATAAAGTGTCCGGGAAGTTTCTCTGTCCAGTTTTGATATTTTTGATTTCAGATATAGTTCGTGTTTGGTATTCAGTTTTATGCCGCCGATAATACTCGCGTCTAAACCTTGATAGCGCCCGTTATCGTTTTTGACATCAAAGCCCGGGTAGGGATAATCATTGTCTGATTTTTGAACTTGGAAATTTAATTTTCCAAAATATTTTTGATTACTGCCAAGAATTTTAAAACGATTTAAACCGGTTTTAAAATTTCCGATTTTGGTATGATTAGACAGGTGAAATGCTTTTTTAAAACTAATCTTATCGTTAAAAAGAACCACACCACCGATAGCGCCACTACCAAAACTCACACTACTACCACCTTTTTTGATGTAAATTTCGTCAAAACCACCGGGCGAAAAGGTATTCAGGTCGGTTTGTCCGTTGAGAATGGAATTGACCGGAATGCCGTTCCAAACAATTTGTGTATGAGCGGCGCTCGTGCCTCGCAACGCAATACTAGCCAACATACCTCTACCATATTCTTTGATAAAAGTAGCAGTATTTTGCTCTAATAATTCCGGTAAAGAGCGGGTATCGGCTATTGTATCCGGAAGGTTGATAAGGTGGTAGGCTTTATAAATGTTTTTAGATGTTAAGCCATCGATAAAAACAGAATCCAAAGCATAAGTTTGCCGCGGCACTTCTTGCCCGTATGCTTTTAGCGTCAGTGTTGTTACAATTAATAAGAGATAAACCTGTTTCATACAATCCGGTAACCTTTCCTCCGAAGGCACTTTGATTTTTGGTTAAGAGTTTAGCAGGTCTCCTGGCTTGCGTCTTATGTTTTGCCTTCCCATCCCAATATATTGGACAGTGGCGTAAGCCAAACATAAGCTTGATAGCTCACAGTTGCGGGGACAGCTTAGGATTTACACCTAATTCCCTTTTCATTCCGTTTTACCGGAAACTAAACTCGTTGCAAATTTAGAAATTTTTTGGAAAATTGTTGATGATTGATTATTTTTATTTTTAGGATAATGTTCAATACCATTTTGATACACTTTATTTAAGGCTCTATATTGATTTAGGTGGGTATAATATATATAATATCTCAAAAAATAATGTCCCCCGACAGTCGTCGGGGGCAAAAACTTTGTTTAATTGCTTTATTATAATAATGTCGGCCCTTCGGGATTATTTAATAAACTCCGAAGGGGTGAAATTATATAAAAAGATAATAACCATAATTATATGATTCTTAAATACAATTTATTATTATCCACACAAAACAACATAGCCCCTTATTTAATACCTTAAATCCGCAAAGAATTCTCAATAAGAAACATTAATAAGCTGTGTAAGAAAAACTTACACAGCTTTTGATATGTAAATATTTTCACTTATTTTAGTGATTGCATTCAAAAAATATGTGATTTT
>JALWLE010000087.1 GCA_026996605.1 Flavobacteriales bacterium | reverse complement strand
AATCACATATTTTTTGAATGCAATCACTAAAATAAGTGAAAATATTTACATATCAAAAGCTGTGTAAGTTTTTCTTACACAGCTTATTAATGTTTCTTATTGAGAATTCTTTGCGGATTTAAGGTTTATAAGTTTTATCCAATACTTACATTGTATTGATTTTATTACGATTTTTTATCTATTTTTATTACAACAAATCTCTTGATGATTTTTTTAAATATTCTTGAATATATTTCAAACAAAAAAGTTGAAAATATAAATTATCCATTACCAGATGACCTACTAGGTTTTAATAACCTAGTAGGTCTTTGATAAAGCATTAACAATCAATAATTTCTGTTTATTTTAAATTGTTAATAAACATTTCCAGAAAACATAATTATTATGAAAAACTTCATATTACTTATTGCGATATTGGTTTTTTCATCGCAAAATACAAAGTTAATGGCGCAATTACGTGCCGACCCCAGCCCTGAAGAGATACAAAAAGCCAAAAATCTTGCAAAAAAATTTAAAGACCGGAAAGACGTAGAAGTAGTTATCTTAGACGGGGAAGAAAACTACCAATATAAATTTGACAGAAAATCTAACAATTATCATATCAAAATGAAAGGCAAAGAAACTTTAATGAGTATCAAAGACAATGCCTTCATTCAAGAATATTTGTTTTATGACGACAATTCCGGTGATGTCAGTTTGCGGTTTAAAAATAAATTAAACAGGCGTCAACAATTAAAAGTTAATGACCAATACGTTAAAGTCAACGACTTGTTCTATCACGACAACAGGGTTAAATTTGCCAACCTGCGATTTCCCATGACCGGTTATATTTATAAATACGAATACCGAAAAACCTACTACGACCCCAAATATTTTACCTCGGTTTACTTTGCCAAAGAGCAGCCTATCATCAAAAAAACAATCCGGTTTATTATTCCTAAAAAAGTTAATGTAGAACTCAAGGAAATGAATTTTACCGGTTATGACATTAAAAAGAAATCTTATTACAGTGACAAATACAAAGCCAACGTAACCGAATATATTTTACACAATATTCCGGCTATGTATAACGAATCACACATGCAGGGACCTACCTACTTGTATCCTCATGTTTTGGTTTTGACAAAATCTTATGTTGACAAAACCAATCAAACTCAAAAGGTTTTTGACCAAACCGGCGATCTCTACAAATGGTATCATTCCTTAATTAAACGTTTAAAAGAAAAGCCGGCTCTTTATGCTAACAAAGTCAACGAACTTAAAAAGAAAGGCAAAACCGATATCGACAAAATTAAAAACATATTCTATTGGGTACAAGACAATATTCGCTATATTGCCTTTGAAGACGGTTTAGCCGGTTACAAACCTGACGAATCTCAAAATGTCTATGAAAAACGCTACGGTGACTGTAAAGGTATGGCAAACTTACTAACCGGCATGCTTCAAAAAGCCGGTTATGATGCCAGACGCACATGGATTGGCACCAGACGTATTGCTTACGATTACAGCACACCGAGTTTAGCGGTTGACAACCATATGATATGTACCCTGTTTATAAACGGGAAACCTTATTATCTGGATGCGACCGAATCATATGTTCCTTTTGGAGAATATGCCGAACGCATACAAGGACGTGAGGTAATGATTGAAGACGGCAACAAATTTATGCTAAAAAAAGTGCCCGTTCACGATGCCAAACATAACTTGAAAACTTATGAAAAAATCATGAAAGTAGAAGGCGAAAATTTGACCGGACATGTTAAAGAAGTATATAAAGGGCAAAGCCGGACAGCATTTTTGCAAGGCTACAATACGATAAAAACCAACAAGAAAAAAGAAGCTTTACAATATTTTCTCAAAGGTGATGATACCAATTACGTGTTAAAAAACATTAAAACCTCAGATTTATCAAATCGTGAAGCTGATATAAAACTGGATTATGATTTTACCTTAAAAAATGCCGTTTCTGCTTTTGATAATGAAATGTATATCGATTTTGACTACGATAAAGATTACGGCGGATTAGATTTCAAAAAACGCAAAACCCCTTACCAATTCTATAAAAAATCGCATCTGGAAACTAAAACCATTCTTGAAATACCACAAGATTATAAATTTAGCGAAGTTCCAGAAGATTTGCATGCTGTCAATGAAGATTTTCAGGTTGACATCAGCTTTAAAACCGAAGGAAATAAATTGATATATACTAAAAAATTTGTTTTTCCTAATGCACTTATCCACAAAAAAAACTTAGAAGCTTGGCAAAAAGTTTATGAAAAACTCAATGACATTTATCAATCCCAAATAGTTTTGGTGAAAAAATAATCTATCATTTCTAAATCAATTATTAAAAAATAATAAAGATGACTTTAAAAAAAATACTCTTAATTAGTTTGGCCTTTATATTCGGTTTGAATTTTACGGCACAAGCACAGTTTAGAAAAAAGAAAGCAGCTGAAATTAAACGATTGGTTTGGCCGCATAATGACCCTGCCAAAAAAATTAAATTTGACGCTGATAAATACAAAGACCAATCTGCTGTTATCCTCTATCAAAAGCATTATTATAACTATAAAAGACGAAACAGAATTGTTTTTGTAGAGTCTTACTTTAGAAGACGGATTAAGATTCTCGACCAAGCCGCTCTCGATGAATATTCTAAATTTAAATATGAACAAGAGAATACCGGTAGTATTGGAATCTTAGGTTTTAAGAAAAAAGACAAAGAAATAACCAACTTTAATGTCAAAATCATTAAACCCAATAAAAAAGAAATCAAAATAGATATTAAAAAAAACACGGTCAAAGAAGATGATGTTAATAAAATAGCCATTCCTAATCTTGAAATTGGCGATATTATCGATTACTACTACTTTGACAGCGACTATTTATATATTAGAAACGGGGCGACTTTTCCACCGGTTTATACAACTCTAAATTCCGATTACCCTATTATCAGAGAAGAAGTCGATTTGAATATGGGCAAAAAGTTTTATTTAAACTTCCAAAATCTTAATGGCGCACCGGACATCAAAAAAATCAGAACTTCCGATCCTAAACGTATTGCCTACAAAATCATTATGGACAATGTTAAATCACGTGATGCCAAATCCTGGGTATTCCCGTTGGTAGAATATCCTTCAATCAAGTTTCAAGTAGGCTTTGCACCAAGCAATAGCGTTAGAAAAAAAATGGGTGCCTTTTTAGCCAAAGAAAGAGGTAAAATCAAGAGACACGTTACCAAAGACGAAGTTTTGGAAACTTATAAAACTTATAAATTTAACAACAAATCCTTAGTCAAATTATACAAAAACCTAAAAAATATCAAATCGCCTAGAAAACGCATTGAAAGATTTTATAACAATTTGCGTTATTATGCCATTCAACCTGTATTACAAGCTTCGGTTTTTGAAGATATTGATCCGGTTCTTGCCAATGTTTGGATGAACGATGTTAATTTGTTAAACGAATACACATTTCATTCTGTTTTACACAGTTTTTTGGAACATGAAAAACTCAAACACGAGTTAATTTTAGTGAAATACAGAAAATTGGGTGGCATGAAAGATCTTCTTACCAATTATTATCTAGATTATGTTACCAAAGTGTATTTACCCGGTGGCGAAACCATGTTTTTACAATCACTGGTTGAAAACCCTTTGTTCGGCATAGCCGGTGAAATTCATCCGTTATACGAAAGTAATTCGGCTTATGTATTAGGATTGAGTAAACTGGGTAAACCGGAAAGTATCAATGATTTTACCATGCCGGAATCTGCCATCGAAGATAATGTCATCGAAAAAAACATGGAAGTTAATCTCGATGACCAATTTAAAGATATAGCCGTCAAACAGACTGTAAACGCCAAAGGACATAAAAAAAGAGTTGTAAGATCTAATATTGTGAGTATTTACGATTTTTATGATGATGACTATAAAAGATTTAATGACGGTAAATCAATTCTTCACAATAAGGCTAAACGTAAAAGAGGACGCAGTACTATTAACAAACTTAATGCTGCTATAAAAAAGAACAAAGACAAAAGAAAAGAAGCTTTTAAAAAAGATACTGAAAAATACTATGAGGTCAAGATTGATAATTATGATTTTGGTATTGACAAATTAGGTAGATATGCCGACCAAAAAGATTTTCAATATCATGAATCATACAATATCAAAGAAGGTTTAACCAAAAAAGCCGGTAAAAATACCATACTTTTAGCCGGTAAATTAATAGGACGTCAAGATGATGTCGATGAAAAAGAAATGAAACGCACCGAAAATATATACAGATATTATCCGTATATCGCCAAATATCATATCAGTATAAAATTACCTGCCGGATATAAGGTTAAAGGTTTGGATAAATTGAACAAGTCAGTCAAAAACGATGTTGGAAGCTTTATAAGTTCTGCTAAACAAGAAGGAGATAAAATAATTATCAATGTTGAAGAATCTTATTTCCACAATTATGAACCTAATGCTAATTGGTCTAAAATGGTAGATGTCTTAAAAGCCTCACATCAGTTTACACAAGAAAAACTTTTATTGAGAAAATAAAACTAAAACCTATACTGGTACAAATATGGAAGTCGATAGGCTTCCATATTTTTTGTATCCAATTCTGAGAAAGTGAAATATTCTTTGTAAATAATGTACACTTAAATTTAACTATAAACACATAATTATGAAATAAGATATTTTTTATTGTGTCTTTGACTCTAAATCCGTATTTTTGGACAAATAACTCGAAACATATGGAAAATTCCCCTGTTACTCAAAAATATATCAACCGTGAAATCAGTTGGTTGTCCTTTAACGAACGTGTATTACAAGAAGCTTCCGACCGCAAAGTGCCTTTATTGGAACGCTTGCGTTTTGTCGGTATTTTCTCTAATAATATGGACGAATTTTTTAAAGTCCGTTATGCCAAAGTGCAACGCATTAGCTTGGGAAAGTTCCCGGAGAAAAGCAAATTTGAAATCCGGCAGGCAAAAAAACTCTTAAAAGAAATCACTAAAATTGCCATTAAACAGCAAAACGAAATGCGTCGCGTACGTCGGGGAATTTTTGAAGAACTCAAACAGCACGATATTCATTTGATTGATGAACGCGACATTAATAAATCGCAAGGCGAATTTCTCAAAAAATATTTTATCGACAAGGTTAGCCCGTCATTAGTAACCATAGTTTTGAATGATTTGCCTGAATTTCCCATCATTAAAGATTCATCGGTATATCTGGCGGTCAAAATGAGCAAAAAGAAAGGACGTGAAATCAAAGATGATATTACCGAGCCCATTTATGCTTTGGTCGAAATTCCGACAGATGATTTGGGGCGTTTTGTCGTATTGCCCAAAGAAGGTGATAAGAATTATATCATGCTTCTGGACGATGTGATCCGTTATAATCTCGATGAAATTTTTAATATTTTCGATTATGATAAGATTGAAGCACATGTGATTAAAATATCTCGTGATGCCCAATTTGAAGAAGATACCGACCGGACAAAAAGTGTGTTGGAAAAAGTCAGTTTTTATGTCCGTCAACGGCAAAAAGGCGAACCCGTACGGCTGATTTATGATGAAACCATTGCTAAGGACACGCTCGAATTTCTAAAACAAAAAATGGGAATAGACGAGTTAGACAGCTTGATTCCGGGCGGACGTATCCATAACCACCGTGACTTTATGGGTTTTCCGGATTTAGGAAAAAAGAAATTGCTCTACAAACAATATCCGCCGCTACCTATTAAAGATTTGTCGCTTCAAGGTAGTATTCTTAAACAAATTAAAGAGAAAGATTATTTGCTTTATGCGCCTTACCACAATTACAAATATGTAGTCAAGTTTTTGCGTGAAGCAGCTCTCGACCCGAAAGTTAAAGAGATTAAAATCACTATTTACCGATTGGCAAAAAATTCGCAAATAGCAAGTTCGCTCATCAATGCCGCCAAAAATGGTAAAAAAGTAACGGTACAAATAGAGCTGCGCGCCCGTTTTGATGAAGCCCAAAATATCAAATATGCCGAAATTTTTAAAAATGAAGGCATCAATCTCGTATTCGGTTTACCTGACATCAAAGTACATAGTAAAATCTGTATGATTGAACGGGAAGAACACGGTGAAATCAAACGATATGGTTTTATTAGTACCGGTAATTTTAATGAAAAAACCGCTAAAATTTATACGGATTATACTTTGTTTACCGCCAATCAAGGTATTTTGGATGATGTTTCCAAAGTGTTTGACTTTTTTGACATCAATTACAAAATTCCGAAATACAAACATCTATTGGTATCACCACATTATTTCCGGCGTAAAATGTATGCCTTGATTAATGAACAAATCAAACGCGTCAAACAGGGTAAAAAAGCTTTAATCCGTTTGAAAATGAACAGTTTATCCGACCGCAAGATGATTGATAGATTATATCAAGCTAGTCAAGCGGGTGTTGAAGTCCGGTTGATTATTCGCGGGATTAATCGTTTGATTCCGGGCATCAAAGCCATGAGTGATAATATTCAAGCTATCAGTATAGTCGATAAGTTTTTGGAACATCCGCGCTTATTTATTTTCGGTTCCGATGAAGAATCCAAAATTTTTATAGGTTCTGCCGATTTTATGCCGCGTAATTTAGACCGTCGTGTCGAAGTTACCAGTCCTGTTTACGATGAAAATATCAAACGGGAATTGATAGATACTTTTAATATTTCTTGGAACGATAATGTCAAAGCCCGAATTTTTAATCAAACTCAAGACAACCAATATAAACAAGACGGTAAAAAGCCGCTTCGGTCACAGTTTGCTTTGTATGATTATTATCTTGATAAATTGAAAGTTGAAAGTTAAAAGTTTAAAGTTTTTTTAGTGGAAAGCGACAAAGTGCCAAGTAAAAAGTGCGCCATTTAACAAATCGCACTTTTTCGCTTTCTACTTGGCACTTAGTACTCATTTATGAACCAAAAAATATCTTTCAAAACCATCAACAAACTCGCCATTCCGTCCATACTTGCCGGAATTATCGAACCGGTGATTTCCATTACAGATACGGCAATTATCGGGCATGTTAAAGATTTTCCGACCGAGAGTTTGGCGGCCGTGGGATTAGTGGGGTCGTTTATGTCGGCTTTGTTTTGGATATTGGCGCAGACTAAAAATGCTATTTCGAGCATTGTCAGTCAGCATTTGGGTGCTAAAAAATTGCATCAAATCAAAACTTTGATACCACAAGTTTTGATAATGAATGTGCTTTTAGGCATTGTTTTGGTATTATTGACCCGGTATTTAGCCAAAGATATTTTTGAAATATATGCCGCCAAGGACCGCATTTTAGATTTTTCGGTATCCTACTACAAAATCAGAGTTTTCGGATTGATTTTCACCTTGATTACTTTTACATTGTTCGGTATTTTTCGGGGTTTACAAAATACGTATTGGGCGATGTTTATCAGTGTAATCGGTGGTATCATCAATATTGTTTTAGATTATTTGTTAGTATATGGTGTTTCCGGTTATATAACCCCAATGCATATAAAAGGCGCTGCTTGGGCAAGCTTGATAGCGCAATTTGTGATGATGCTGTTGGCAATCGGAATATTCTTGCGTAAAACACCATTTGATTTGCAATTAAGCCTACGACTTCACTCGGCGATTAAACGCTTTTTAAGTATGACCGGCAATTTGATTATTCGCACTATTGCTTTGAATACAGCGATATTTCTATCAAACCGCTATGCCACTTCTTACAGCAAAAACGCCATAGCCGTTCATGTTATTTTGACTAATATTTGGCTCTTTACCACTTTCTTTCTCGACGGTTACGCCGATGCCGGCAATTCGCTAGCCGGTAAACTTTATGGCGAAAAAGATTTTTTGAATTTAAAAAAACTAGCCGGTAAGTTGATTAAGTATAGCGAATTTGTAGCCCTTGTATTGGCTTTAGTTTTTATCATCTTATACAAACCTATCGGATTGTTGTTTACCAATGAGCCAGAAGTTATTGCTTTATACGAACAAGTCTTTTGGTTGGTCATTTTGATGCAACCCGTAGGGGCTGTTGCCTTTATTTTTGATGGTATTTTTAAAGGATTGGGCTGGGTCAAATTTCTGCGCAATATGCAACTGATTGCCACATTTGTTGTCTTTGTACCGGTTTTGTTGCTTTTGGATAGTTACGGCTTACAGCTTTACGGTGTTTGGATGGCTTTCTTGCTTTGGATGGCGGTCAGAGCCGGGAGTTTGTGGTGGCGGTTTAATCGTTACTTCATCATAAAAAAACAAACTGCCCATAACAATAGTTAAGGGCAGTTTAAAATATAAGTAATAATTAAAACAAACTTTTATAAATTACGGTTTGAGGTTTTGATTTATAATATGCTTTGGCAATTTCTTTAACGATATTTAGCCGATATTTTTCCATATTTAATCGGTCATTGTATCTTTTGAGCATAAAATTCCACTCTTTACGTTCTTTGGCATCTACTTTTGCTGCAGTTCTGTTGATGAGCATTTTGGCTTCTGAAGCACAAGGAGAAAGCGGGTCAACAAATTTTAAATCATATAAAGCGGCAGAATAATTATTATTGGCTAAATCGGCTTTGGCAGCCATAATCTGCTCTTTACAATGTTGTTTTTGATAAGCATTATATGCTACAACAGAAAGATTTTGAATTCTGGCATAACATTGTTTAGCTTCTTTAGGTATAGTTGAAAGGATGGCAATAGCTTTATTAAAACGTTTCATTTTAATTGCCGTTTTAGCATCCGCTTCAAATTGACTACAATTATTGTTATAATAAGCCAAGATTTTTTGCTTACCTTCTTCAATAAATTTTTTCAATTTAGGGTCGTTAACCGGAATTTTTTGAATGGCGTTGATAATCGCTTTTTCTTTTGTAAAACCACTTCCTGTAACTGTTCTGGAATACGAAGCAAAGACCTTATTATTACGATATTGTTTAATGAATAAATTGAATTCTGCTTCTACCGTGTGGATATTACGCATGCCTTCAACTATGGATTCGTCATAGATCTCAAACTTTGGATATATTAAAAAGTCGTTAGTATATCCTTGACCTGAGATTCCGTATTTACTGACAATATGTTGAATTTTTGATTCAATTTTTGATAATGCCCGACGGGATAAATAATCAGAATTGTCCGGTAAAATAACCGATAAACTAATTTGATTTGCTTCGTCTTCGCTATGATTTTTTTGAGCTTTTGTCTGCCCAAAAACAATCAGCATTAAAATAAGAATAAAATAATTTTTCATAAGTTTGATTTTATAAAATTCTTAATGAAACACCTGTTTCATTATTTTCTTTACCATACTGAACATTTAGACCATAATTTTTTTTCAAAAATTTTCTCAAATCTCTTGCTACTTTCCTTGCCTTATAATTCCTACCTCTTTCATCTCTTAAAGGGATTTTAAAGACATCAACAAACATTGCTGTTTCGGTTATATTCTCAACGTGATAGTTGTTTTTGTAAGCATTATCACTTAACCAATCATCGATAATATCAGACAAAACATCACCGTCATTACCTATTTCCGAGTACATATCATAATCAGAGTTATTATCAAATGTAATAGTAATTCTTATGGTACGACCATTTTCTACTATGTCTGAAAATTTGGCATTCAAAGTATCTAAGAAACCTTCTACACAACTTTCTATGGCTTTTTCTGCCAAGCGATCTACATCGTCTGTGTAAAATTTTCCTGAATCACCGGTTGTATTTGCCAATGCCTCACCGGTTACCCTGTCATTTGCCAGTAAAGACAATTTTACGTAACTTCCACTTGATGTTTTGTTATATTTCATATCAACTAAAACGATAATATCAGCTCCTGACATTTGTCCGACCATCTTAGCTAAATCGGTTTTATCATCCTTTTGCAAGCTTATTTCTTTAAGAGCTTGCTTAAGTTTAGTAACAAAATCTTTAGTAGTAAATCCCCTTTTATCAAAAGCTTCTTTTACTTTAGTTATTGCAATTCTTACATTAAAATCATTTTCATAAACTGTACGAATGTCTTGTCCTTCTTTGGTCCAAGGCATTACCATGATAGAAGGTTGTACTTGTTGTACCTTTTTTTCTTGTGTAAATCCCTTACTTATTAAAGTAAGTGATATTAATAATAAAATTATGTTCTTTTTTTTCATTTTCAATATTTTTTTTATGTTAAAAACCGAATCTTCGTTTTACGCCTCTATTTTCAAGTTCTTTTTTTAAAGCTATCAGATTAATTTTAATATCATTGACGACCGAAACCTGTCCTTTGTTTTTTTGCGGTGGTGAGGCATTATAGATACTCATAATGAATGATTTGTATCTGTCTTTAAAGAAATCATTAAAATAAGCAGCGTGTTTAGACATGATTTCATTTTCGTTTGGTCCAACTAAGGGTTGTTCAACAGAGGTATTAGGTATGCCTCTAAAGAATAGAATTTCAAAAGCCTTACGTTCTGAATCATATTGTGCCGCATCTTTGTTTTTTCCAAAACCAATACTTCTGAGCGTAATTGTTTTATAGGGGTCTTCACTAACAACATTTACTTGTGCTGTCAAAGGAGTGTTTACTTGTTTTTTTGAACCACATGATATAAAAAACAAGCTTGCAATTGTCAATAGTAGGAATAATTTCTTCATAATATTTATTTTTTAGAATAACATTCTATTTTGGCACCGGCATTAAATTTTTCAAAAATTGCTTTACCGCCTTTTAAAACTCTGGCTTCTGAGACTTCATCGCCTTCTACTTTAGCTATTTTTAATTTACCTATTTCCAGTTTTCTGATTATTTTTTTGCCGTTTACTTTTAGCTCTTTTAATTCGTAAACATAAAATATCTGGTTCTTTTTAGTACCGTTTGTTTCACCGGTATTAAGTAAAACTTTTTTGGCATTGTTTTTTTTAGCTTCTGTTATTTCCAAAATTGATGTAACTATTGGAAAATATTCAGAAACAAATTTATCAATAGGTTTCTGCATTTTGGCTAAAGTGATACTAAATGCTCTATCTTTAGTCTTAGGACCGTAACCGGTTGATTGACTTAAAACAGAGCCCATAAAACTTCTTTTTGGTGTTAAAACTTTGCTACCCAAAACTTGACCGGTAGCGACATCTATTACTTTTAAAGATATGCTCATATTGCAAACATAATATTCATTATAGCTGCCATCTTGAAGTTGAATCCGTTTGATGCTAAAATTTACACCGTTGACAACACCTGCAACTATGGCATCGGCACCTGCCATGGTTGTTTGCGCAACAACCTTACCATCCATAAATTCTTCTGATTTTTGTAGTTCTTTTTCTTGTTTTATTTTATCAAAACTAGTTCTGTCAACTATATTGAAACGGTTAGTGTGTTGAAATGTTTCAACAACTTTTGTTTGAATAGCCTTAACATATTTGTCAGGTATGTTAGATATAGTTTCAAACTTGGTTATGGCTATAGTTTTTCTTTGTGCATTAACAAATGTTGTAACAAATAATAAAACGAATAGTAATGTTTTTTTCATAATAGTGGTTTTTAGCGTAAAAATTTTATGGTGCTAATTAAGTTAATTTATCTTAATAAGTAAAAATATAATGAAATTTATATGAAAATACGTTAAATTTATAATAAATTCAATGATAATTTAAACTTCATATATAAAAATGTATAATCTAAATTATCTTTTTGTTGTATTTCAAAGATATGAATGTTTTTTATAAAAATAAGTGTGAAAAGGAAAGAAAGTTAAAATTCACTATACAAGTAATATAAAAACAAAATTAATCCGCTAATAATGAATTTGTTACATTATTATGATGGTGAAATTTATATTGAATATAAATTGTATTATAAAGTTTATTTAAAAAAATGTTTTATAACATCATTACCATTTACCAATAACACTAATGTTAAAAGTAAGATAAATCCGGCTATTTGGGCATATTCCAAAACCTTTTCGTTGGGTTTACGTCCGGTTATCATTTCGTAAATGGTAAACACGGCATGTCCGCCGTCAAGTGCCGGAATGGGTAAAACATTCAATACCGCCAACATGATAGATAAGAATGCTGTAATAGTCCAAAAGCGTCCCCAATCCCAAGTATCAGGAAAAATCTTGGCAATGGAGATAAAACCACCAACACCCTTATATGCGCCGGTTTTCGGATTAAAAATCATTTTCAGTTGGTCAATATAACTCAAAAAAGTTTCTTTGGTACGTTTTAAGCCGGCGTGAATAGATTGGAGAAAACTATACTTTTTATTTACGACTTTAATGTACCCGCGTTTTGCCCATTCTTTATAATCACCGTTAAGTTGTACGCCTATTTTCCCGTTTTCGTCTATTTTTAAATTTACATCAACCGGATGTCCGTTTCGTAAAACCGTAACTTTAACATCTTGCCCTTTATGCGCTTCCAATAAGGGTTTTATTTGGTCAAAATATTCGGCTTCTTGTCCGTTAACAGCAATAATTTGATCGCCTTTTTGCAATCTACCTTCATTAGTTTTGGAAGCCACTTTTTCAACTATAAACGGAATGCGTATGGTTGTCAAACCTTTTAGTTTTTGGTCTTTATCATCTACTAATTTTTCAATAAAATTAACCGGAAAATTAATAGTTTGTACCGAACCGTCTCGTTCTATTTCTACTTTTTTAGCTGTAATGAGTTTGGGATCTACCAAATTGGCATATTTAACAGGTTCGTCATTAATTTTCAATATTTTATCACCGGTTTTTAGACCGGCGTCTTTAAGAACCGGATGTATTATTTGTAAGCCTCCTTTGACAGATTGCATCGGGACAAGCTGTTCACCGTAAGCATATGCTAAACCAATATAAATAACGATAGCCAATAACACATTAACAATAACACCGGCTAGCATAATAATCAAGCGCTGCCAAGCAGGTTTACTGCGAAACTCCCATGGTTGCGGTTCGCTGTTAAGAAATTCTTTATCCATACTTTCGTCTATCATGCCGGCTATTTTGACATACCCCCCAAGCGGTAGCCATCCAATTCCGTATTCTGTTTCTCCTATTTTTTTCTTAAACAATGAAAAGCCCGGATTAAAGAATAAATAGAATTTTTCGACCTTAGTACCAAAATATTTGGCAGCCAAGAAATGCCCCAATTCGTGTAAGACAACTAATATACTTAAACTTAAAAGTAATTGAAATATAATGATTAAAGTTGCATTCATATCGTAAATAAAATTTATTGCAGGCAAAAATACAACTATTTTACCATAAAAAATGACAAAGAAATGTTAATTAAGCGAGTAAACTTAGTATAATTACTGATAAAAAAATGAATCTGAAAAATATTTATCAAATGAAAAAGCCATTTCATCTAATCAAGATGCTTATTCAATAAATTACATTTTAGTTTTACAATTATATTTTGTTTCTTTGAATCAAGATGTTTAATTTTAACATATCTTAAAAAAAATTGTGTAAGTTATATTTATGAAAAAATACCTTGTTGTTTTTATATGTCTTATAGCTCTGAACTTAATTGCTCAGGGCTATAAGCATTTTACTATTGAACAAGGTTTACCGTCTAACCGGATTTATAAAATTTTACAAGATTATGATGGCTTTATTTGGATAGCCACCGATAAAGGATTGGCTAAATTTGATGGTGATTCGTTCAAAAATTTCACGATTGCCAACGGTTTACCAAGTAATGATATTTGGGAAATACTGATTACCGGAGATAATAAAATTTGGTTTTTTACACGTTCTGATAAAATAGGATATATTCAAAATGACACGGTTTATGCGTTTCCGGCTCAAAAGTCGGAATTTCTTTATCCAACTCAAATAAATACTAATTTAAATGAAATCTATTTTAAAAGTTATAATCAGAATTATAGATTACAACATCAAAAATGGCAGGTTATCCCGTTCTTAAAAGTAGGAAAGTTTGAGTATCAGCCTTTAAAATTGTTGGAGAAAAAAGTCTCGTATTTATATTTTCGGTTTTTTCAAAACAAAAAATCAAACCGACAAATTGTTCTTATGGATAGTATGTTATATGATTTAAAAAAAATTAGTTTTCCATATAACGATTTATATGTCAAAGGACAAATTAATGATAGTCTGGTTGCGGTTTCTTCTGAAACGGGTATTCATTTTATAAATTTAAAACATTTAAATGCTTATCATATTATTGAACCCGAAATTTTTAAAAAAAATGTCTATATCAGAGTACAGGCGACAGACCGAGATGTTCAAATATCAACTGAGAATTTTTGGGCAAGTCTGGGACCGGACTATCATTTAAAAAATAAAATGTTTTTTCCTGAAAAGTTTCATTTATCTACAGTTTTTAAGGACCGCCAAGGTAATTTTTGGGGAACTACTTATGCCAAGGGGGTCTATTTTTTTCCTAAAAATGCTTTAAGTAGTCGAGATTTACTTCTAAATGAACCGGTTCAATTTTTAAAAACTTATAATAATCAATTGTTTGCCGGAATATTAAACAAAGGTATATATAAGTTTAATAATAAGACTTCTAAATTTGAACTCTATTTTAAAATCAATGATTATCTTTTTGATTTTCTTTATGAAGATGAGCAAAATTTCGGTATTATGGCAAATACATCAACTTTTATAAAGAAAGATGGTAAAATTATTGAGTATAAAAGGGTTGGAAAAGGCTTATTACGTCTAAACAAAAGCATATTTGCCATTAGAGAACGGGCTCAGATAACTTTGTTTAATCGTAATTTAAAACTTATTAAAACATATCCCATTGAGGGAAGTAATGATTTTATTACTTATCATAATCAGCTGATTTGTGGTACGCCGGTCGGACTTTTTAAGGTTGATAATGATAGTATAAAACATATTAATTTTGAACCAAATAACACATCCATACCGGTTTTATCACTTAACAAAATAGGTGAAAATTTAATAATAGGCACAGATGGTCTTGGTGTTTATGTATGGAATGAGTTTCAAAATACTCAATTTCTCGAAGAAACAAAAGGACTTATAGTCAATCATATTTTTGTTCAAGATACTATGGTTTGGCTGGCTACTCAAAAGGGTGTATTTAATTATAATTTGAGAAACGGACAATTATACTTGAATAAAATTATGCGTAAAACTGACGGGTTAATATCAGATCATGTAAATCATGTTGTTTTATTCAATAACAAACTTTATACATCCAATTATAGTGGTGTTACTTGTGTTAATCAAAATGACATTCGAAATATATCGGTACAAAAAATCTATTTTAAATCCGTTAATTATAACGGACAAAATATTTTTCAAAATGATCGCAAACCTTATACAAAGAATAATAATTTACTGTTTAATTTCGGTTTAATAGATTATTACGGTCAGGAACATAATCGTTATTTTTATCAATTACTTCCGGAGCAAAATAATTGGTTGGAAATAAATTCAAAAAATATTAATTTTAATAATTTAAAGCCTAATAAATACACCTTTAAAGTTAAGGTGGTCAATCCGTACAGACAGGCTTTTTCAAAGTCATTTGGTTTTACGATCAAGCCTTTATGGTGGCAGACGGGCTGGGCGCGTATACTTATGGTTATCTCGGTTTTATTTGTGTTTTTTAGTTTAGCTTACTGGATGCGTCGTAAAGAACTTCGTAAACAAAGAGCTAAATTGATGGCACAAAAACAAATGGCAGAATTTGAGTTGCATGCTTTGCGCAGTCAAATGAATCCACATTTTGTTTTTAACTCGTTAAATGCTATTCAATATTATATCAATGATGAAAATTATAATAAATCAGAATCTTATTTAGTCAAATTTGCACGCTTAATTAGGATGATATTTGAGTTTTCACGTAAAAAATCTATCAAACTCAAGCAAGAAATTGATTTGTTAAAATCTTATCTCAATCTGGAAAAAATGCGTTTTGGTGACCAGTTTAACTATTGTATTAATATCGATGAAAGGCTAAATATCGAACAAACAGAAATCCCGACACTTTTATTACAACCTATTGTTGAAAATGCTGTAAATCACGGTGTTTTTCACAAAAAAGGCAAGGGGATTATTTGTTTAGATTTTCAATATGTTGATGAAAACAGTTATGAGATACAAATCAAAGATGACGGAGTCGGACTAAAAAAATCTGCCGAGATTAATAAACGTTCACTCAAAAAACACCAGTCACGCTCTACTCAAATACTCAAAGATCGTATCAAATTACTTAACTTATCAGGAAAGTGGCAAATTACCTACGAAATAATGGATAAAATTAGTGACCAACATACAATTTACAATACCATTGTTAAACTTAAAATAACGAAATTATGATACGTTGTATATTAATAGATGATGAAGCAAAAGCGCTTAAAATGCTTCAAAAGAAAATAAAAAAAAACTTTTCACAATTGGAAATACTTGGTAGTTTTCAAGAACCGGAACGAGCAGTTACAGCCATTAAAGAATTAAAGCCGGACTTGGTTTTTTTAGATATTGCCATGCCTAACATGAGTGGTTTTGATGTGTTATCACAATTTGAAGAGCCGGTATTTGAGGTAATCTTTGTAACGGCTTACGATAATTATGCCATTCAAGCTATACGGCATGCCGCTATCGGTTATATTGTCAAACCGATTGATGATGAAGCACTTGCGCAAGCTATTAAAAAAGCAGAACAAAATATTCAACTTAAAGCAGCTAAAGAAAACAATAAAGTGCTTCTGGATTTACTAACCGAAAAAAGCAATACCATTTCTATACCGACACAAGAAGGCTATACTTTTATTAAAAAAGAGCATGTTGTCAGGTTAGAAGGGGCAGATGGATATACCAAAATTATTTGTAATGATAATCAAGAATATTTAAGTTCGTATAATTTGGGAAAATTTTTAGAACTCCTTGATACAAAGGATTTTTTTCAACCGCATCGTTCACATATTATCAACTTAAAATACGTTACTCGGTATTTAAATGAAGGATATTTGGAATTGACAGATAAAACTAGGGTTCCACTTGTTAAAACCAAACGAAAGTCATTTTTAGAACTCATGAATCAGTCTTAAAATTTTATCAACCACATCTTCCGGCTTAATTGTTTCCCATACTTTTTCAAAACCCTCAAATGTTTTGTTACCGTAAACGGAAGTCGGTAATTGCGGAAATTGTTTTAAATCGGGTAAAATTTGATTTTCAGAAGGTTGATTAAACGGTGCAAAACCGGCATAGGGGTGTGTTGCTCCCCAAATAGTTATCACCGGAACCCCAAACAATGCAGCTAAATGCCCATTGCCCGAGTCCATGCTCAACATAACATCCAAGCCGCTGATTAACTGTAATTGTTCTTCAAATGAATAATTACCAACGGTATTGTAAACGCGATCAAGATACATTTCCTCTAATTCATCTAATATTTGTTCCTCATACTTCCCTCCACCAAATAATAAAATGCTTATGTTTTCGTTTTTTTCAAGTAATAATCGTATGATTTCTTTTATCTTTTCTAACGGATATTGTTTGCCTTTATGAGCGGCAAAAGGGGCAATGCCTATGATCTTATAGTCTGATAAAAAAGCAAAAAACAGACTAACATGTTTGGAAAAATCATGAAAATCCGGTTCAAATCGTTTTAAATCAACAGGAAATCCTAATTTTTCAAAAACTTCGGCATAGCGTTGATGCGTTGTTTTAAGGGGTTTAAACATTTTGTTTTGTGAGCGGGTTAAGGCTTTTTTTTCAACTCTGCCCTTGTCTATGACTGCTATTTTGCGAAAACCGCCTAAACTAAAAAAAGTTCTTAAAATTTTGGTACGTAACACATCGTGCAGGTCGGCAATGGCATCGGGTTGTTTGGTTTTCAACAAACGATATAAACGAAACAAACCTGATAAACCTTTATATTTTTGCTTTAAATCAACACCTATAAATTCGGTTCGAGGTAAATTTTTAAAAAAGGGTTTGAAAAACGGACGAGACACCACTATAATTTCCACATCTTCATAGGTATTGAGCAGTGCTTGTAGTACCGGCATGGTCATAGCCACGTCGCCCATAGCCGAAAAACGAAATATCATTAACTTCATAAACTTTGATTATCAATCTTTTGCAGTATTTTTTCCAATGCCATACCACGCGAGCCTTTAATCAATATATCAGCATCTTTAATTTTGTCAAAAATACCACTATCGATAAAATCTTGTGTTGTTTTAAATTTAGGCAGATCCGTTTGGGTTTGCTCAAAATTTTCTCCGATTAGATAGGCTTCAATATCATGCTTTCGGACAAAGTCGGTAATAGCTTGATGTTCGGCTGCCGCTTTGTTACCCAGTTCAAACATATCGCCCAGTACAGCCACCTTGCGTTTGCCCGACATTTGCAGCAGATTGTTTAAGGCTGCTTTCATACTGGTCGGATTGGCATTGTAAGCATCTAAAATAATCAGATTACCGTTTTGTTCCAATATCTGCGAACGCATATCTTTGGGCGTATAATGCTCTAGCGCTTGTTTGATTTCTGCATCTGATAAATTAAAAAACTTTCCTACCGTTATGGCATAACCGATATTAGACAGATTATATTTTCCGGTTATATGGGTTTGAATATCCGTATTGTTCAGGCGGATTTTTAATTCGGAATTTTCTGAAATATCTTGTAGTTGTACATTGGCTTCCGGATGGTTTCGGTAGCTAAACGTATAAGAATTTATGTTTTTGGCAGCTTTTGCTATTAAGTCATCATCGAGATTGATAAAAATTATACCGCCTTTTTGTTTGAGATAGTCAAACAAAGCGGATTTTTCTTTCAAAACGCCGTTTAAATCTTTAAATTCTTCTAAATGTGCTTTACCGATACTTGTAATGATGCCAAAATCGGGATCAGTTATTTTGGTTAAAGTTTGTATTTCGCCAAAGTGATTAGTTCCCATTTCTACGATAGCAATATCGGTATCTTCCGGTATTTCAAGCAAAGTCAAAGGTACTCCTATATGATTGTTCAAATTTTTATAAGTGGCTGCTGTCCGGTAACGTTGCGATAAAACGGCATTGAGTAATTCTTTGGTAGTAGTTTTTCCGTTGCTTCCTGTTATGGCAATGGTTGGCATACCGATATATTTACGGTGAAATTGTCCGAGTTCTTGTAACGCTTTTAAACCATCTTCAACATAGAAAAAACGTTTTTCTTTAATTAGATTTTTCTTTTTGTCATCAATAACTGCAATATGTGCGCCTTTGTCAAGCGCTTCTTCTGCAAAGCGGTTGCCGTCAAAACGTTCACCTTTGAGTGCCCAAAATATATCACCTTCTTTTACTTCCTTACTGTTACGAGTTATCTTGGGGTGTGTTAAAAAGATTTCGTGCAGTTCTTTAAGTTCTTTCTCTGTCATATTTTTTGATATACTTTTCTATTTTTTCAACCATACATTTATTGCCGACATAAAACGGTACGCGTTGGTGTAGTTCCTCCGGTTTGAGTTCCATGATACGTTGTTTGCCGTTAGAGGCTTTTCCGCCGGCTTGTTCTGCTAAAAAGGCAATAGGATTACACTCGTAAAGCAGTCGCAATTTACCATTGGGGTAACGACTCGAATTAGGATATAAATACACGCCGCCTTTAATCATATTTCTATGAAAATCAGACACTAATGATCCAATATAGCGTGATGTATAGGGGCGGTCGCCTTCTTCTTCTTGACAATATTTGATGTATTTTTTAATACCTTTCGGAAAATGTCGGTAATTGCCTTCATTTATCGAATAAATTTTACCTTTATCGGGGAAGAACATATCCGGATGCGACAAATAGAATACCCCCAATGCCGGATTGAGTGTAAAACCGTTAACACCGTGACCGGTTGTATAAACCAACATGGTAGAAGTACCGTAAATAACGTAGCCGGCAGCAATCTGATTAACACCGGGCTGTAAAAAATCATCCTCGGTTACAGGCTTTCCAACCGGACTGATGCGACGGTAAATTGAGAAAATAGTCCCTACAGACACGTTGACATCAATATTGGACGACCCGTCTAAAGGATCCATTAGAACGATGTATTTGTTATTATTACCTTTATCTTTTCCTACGACATTGATGTAGGAATCTTCTTCTTCGGAAGCAATTCCGCAAACAATCTCACGGTTTATAAGAGCTTGAATAAAAACTTTATTGGCAAATACATCGAGTTTTTGTTGTTGTTCACCTTGAATATTTTCGTTTTCAGCAGCACCGATAATATCTACCAAGCCGGCTTTATTCACTTCGTGATTGACTACTTTTGCAGCCAAACGAATGGAGTTGAGCAAACTACTTAATTCGCCGGTCGAATAGGGGAAATGCGCTTGCCGATCAATGATAAATTCGCCGAGTGTAATGAGTTGATTCATGGTTATTTGGTTATCTGATGATTTGGTTATTTGAATACCGGTGGTTTCAGTACGACCGGTGTCTGATGTCATACTTTACAGTTTCTAGTTATTCATCATCTCTTATCCTACTTGACACTTATGACTTATACTTTTTATTAAAAATGCGTTACTACTTGAATTTTAAAGTTTCGTCCGGGTGCACTAATTGCCGATGCAAACTCTCTATAATGTATATCAAAAATATTCTCAACAGCTAAATTAATTGAGATATTTTGATTAATGTGATAGGTTCCGTACCAATTTAATATATGCCATTTCGGAAAACCGACATATTTTCCTGTATTAGGATCAATCGGTGATTCTTCAATATTATCGACACCTCCTATAACATCATATTCATCAACCGGTTTATCAAGCATAAAACGATATTGCAAAGAGCTTTCTATATTTTCAAATTTATAAGACAGCTTGGCATTGCCGTACAAAGGTGGTATGGAAGGTAAGGGACGTTGTTTGTCAATCATTCTACCTTTGGTATAAAATAAGCCACCGTCAAGCGCAAAATGTTTGTTAAACTTACCTTCCAAGGTTAATGACCCGCCATATATTTCAGCATCTCCTGCATTGACATTGGCATAAGTTTCTGCCGGTTCACCGTTATAGTTGATGGTGGTTTGTCCCGGAATGAGCTCAAATTTATCACGAGCGATATAATTATATAGGTAGGAATAATAGCCGTCTAAAGAAATACTGAATTTTTTATGATTAAAAAATCGTGTGATAGACATTTCTCCATTATAAGCATATTCGGGGTCTAAATAAATATTAGGCACAACAACTTTTCCCTTTTTTTCTCTGATTTTACCAATATCATCAATATTAGGTGATCTAAAACCGGATGATAATAAAGCATTAATTTTCCAATTTTTAGGGCTAAAAATATAACTAATATCACCTGTAAAGGCAAAGTTTGCCAATTCATTAATATTGTATGGTAAAGTAATAAAAGTATTATCTTTCCAAATAACACTAACATAAGTTTGGGTAAATCGCACACCGGCATTAAAACCAGACTTGTCACTTACGATATATTTGTAATTAGCATAAGCAGCAAAACTGGAATAATGACTACCGCCATCAGGATACCGTGTTTGAACGGGTGGACCTGGTTCGTAACCGGTAATTTCGTGTCCACTAACTAAAAGTTTTTTGCTATAAGCTTTAGAGCTTACTTCGTTATATGTAGCTTCAAGTCCGTAAGATAATATTTTTTGCTTGGTAAACCGGGTATTAAAATCGGCATTAAAAGAATATACTTTAATATTTTCTTCTTGATATTTACGAGTATCACTGGTAAATTTTCTTGAGATACGACTTTCGTCCATATTTTGATAGGCAAAAATTATTTTAGCTTTTTTAAGCCATTTGGTATCAAAGTTTAGTTTAAGTTGTGGCGAAATCAACAATCGTTTAGAAGGTCCGTAACGCCATTCGGCATATTTGAGTTGTCCGTTTTGGAACTCACTGAGCTTATCAAAACGGTTTATTTCAGAATTAAGATTAAGTTGGGTTTCAAAAATCAGTTCGTTGTCATTATTACCTAAAGCAATAATTGTTTTATTAAAAAAATCTTTTTGTTTAAATCCGGTATTTGGTTGGATGGTCTTATCAGGATTTTCAGCGGGTTGGTCAGTATAATAGTTTTCTGAATTGATAGAGAAAAGATGTACAATTCCCCAATCGTTATAGCCGTGTAATCGTTTTGTTCCCATTTTGATATTCCCAAAGTCACTATATGATAATCCAAAGGTCGTTGCCCAGCGTGCAAAACTGACATCGGTATTAAAATGGAATGAAGATTCATTGGTTGCGCTGGCGTATCGTGCAATAGCACCACCCGATAGTTTTTTATAATTATTGATGACCGGTGTCTTAGTATAAAAATTGATTACACCGCCAAGTGCATCGGAACCGTAAATGGCAGATGGTCCGTATATAATTTCCGTTCTATCTAAAATCAAAGGATTAACGGTGATGGCTGTATGTAAGTGTCCGGTACGCGAAATGGCATTATTGAGACGGATACCGTCAATGACTAATAAGACTCTGTTAGCTTCCAACCCACGAATAACGGGACTACCGGCGCCTCCTTGAGTTTTTTGAACTACAATATTTCCGGCATCTTCCAACAAATCGGCAGCTGTACCCGGTTGTACCTTAAGTGTTTCATTGTAATCAATTACTTTTACTTGTTTGGCAACAGACTTTTTTTTACTTTTAGTTCTGGAAACCGATAGAATTACATTGTCGAGTTTTTGATATTTCTTTACTAACTCAACCGTATAGTTGTTTTTAAGTATATCACGTTTAGTGGTTAAAAAACTTTCATAAAGCGGATGTTCAAAAACCAGAGTATCCTTTTTTTTAAAATTTCGAATATTAACAGTTCCGTCTGTGTTGGTATGAAAAACATATTTACCATCAAGGCTTCTAACGGTTACATTATGAACGGGAAAACTTGTTTCCATATCAATTACTACTATTTCTTGTGCCCATATTGTGGAAAGAAACGGGAGTAGAAAGGCAAAAAATAATACTTTTTTCTTCATATGGTATGAATTCAGTACAAATATATAATTTATTCATAAATCTGATGCAGTATTTTGACCGATTTAGGCATATTAAATTGGGAGATATGATATCGGTAATATTTCAATAACATATCTAAAAGCTTTTTTCGGTCGAGCTGCGTGATTTTGATATCTTTTTTTGTAGCAAAAATCATACCTGAAAAATTTCTAAACAATCTGGTTTCTGCTTCTGTTAAATAAGGATTTAAAGGAATTTTCATTGTAAAAGCGGCATTTTGTAAATCAAAATAAATTCCTTCTGTCTGAAGGTCGGGGAAAAAACCAAGATATCGGGTTAATTGCAGTAGGAAAACTAAATGAAAATCAGGATGAATTTTTTCTTGGTCTAAGGCAATAAATTTATCAAAAATAAATTGAAATAAATCGATATCAGCTTGTTCGTTTTTTAAGCTTTCTAAGAGGACTTCCCGTAAAAATGTTGCAATATTCAGCTTGTCAAAATCTTTATAAATAGTTCTGTAATGATATAGAAGTCGAACGTCTTTTAGATGCTCTAATCGACCTTTATTTTTGAAATTAAAGATTAATTCCACTAAAGCGCCGGGTTGTAAAATAGCTTTCAAAGAACGACTTTTTCGTCCTTTGAAAAATCCACGAATAAAAAAAACCGTAAAACCGGTCTGAGCCGTATAAACTTTTATCACGGCATCGACCTCATTATACTTGATTATTGATAATACGATAGCGGGGGTTGTCAGCAACATTATTTGATTACTAATATTTTGGTGGTTTGAGTTTTGCTGCCATCATCGTTGGTTATCAATGCTATATAAACACCCGTAGCAACTTTATACTTTCCAAAAGCTGTTAGATCCCATTGAACACTTCCGCCTTTAGATGTCGTCTCATAAACCAAATTACCTTCAATATCGACTATTTTAACGTTAACGCCTTCAATAAGACCACGAATAGTTACAAAATCATGTCGTTTTTCGTTAGCCGGATTAGGAAAAGCATAAACATCGTCCATATTGTCTCCGCTTTCGGTAGCAAAGCCTTTGTAACCAATTAGTCCGTTAAGGGTTGCAAAATATACCATGCCGTTACTACCATCTATTGCTACGTCATATATATCATCAGAGGGTAAGGGACTGTTTTCTTTTGTAAAATGATGAATCAATTGCATGCCGTCTTCACTAAAATAATAGGCACCACTTCCCAAAGTTGTAATCCATTTATTATTTGATCCATCGGTTTTTATTTTTGTAATATTTTGTCCCTCCATCAGTAGTTGGACAGCATTTTCATATATTATTTTTATAGGTTTAAATTCAACAGAATTATTATTAAAAATTTGTTGTGGGTCAGGTAAAATTCTTAAACCTTCTCTATTGCCAACCCACATAATGTTATCTTTATCAATATCAATGGTTTGTACTATGGGGTAAGCGGAATTTTGCAAGCCTGCTTTAAAGGATTTTGATATTTGTGTTTTGGGGTTATACCCTATAAAATTGCGATCGCTACCGAGCCAAATATTATCATCGTCATCAATTTTCATATCACTAAAACCGTAATAATCTCTAAAAGGAACGGGCAAAACATTACTAAGGCTAACTGTTTCCCAAGTATCATCAGGTTTTAGTTTTAATAAAGAAGGATTCATCAACTGAACAACCCAGAGATTATTTTGTGAATCAAAATCTATATCATAAACTCTAATATCATTCGTGTCAAATTCCCGTAAAGGACTATTATTTTGATTAAATATTTTATCAATTTGATTATTTTTTACTCGTATCAAACCGTTTTTAACAGAAACAAAATAAACTTCGTTAATGTCTATAGGATTGATTTTTACAAAACTAACATCTGACATTTGAAAATTTCTGTATGGAATATTGAACCATTTTTTATTTTGATAAGAACTTAGCCCTTTTCTGTATAATGGGTAAGGGTTAAACTCAAAGTGATCACCGTAAGCCATCCATAATATGCCATCACGTGCATCAACTGCAAAAGCATGATTACTTAAGGGCGAATCAGGGTGTAACTCCGTATATTGTTGATGTTGTAGTGGGCTTTGTAATACACCGTGTTTTTCGGTAGCTATATAAATATTGTTGTTAAAATCGGTAGCATCAAAAAAATGTTCTGCAGTAAAACCGTAGTCATTAAAACTGTTTTGTAAAACTAAATTTTGATTATATACTTTTATTTCTTTATCGAAAACAATAGATAAATAGTCATTAACACGAAGTTTTTTAATGTCATTATTAAAGTTCAAAACAGGATTTTGTGTCTGAGTGTTTATTTGATAAACTATTTTGTCTTTTACTCCTAATAAATTTTGATTAAAAACAACTAAGTCAGTCCATAAGTTATTATCAATTTTTGTCCAGGCACTTTGATTGATTAAGTTGGCATTTTCGTTGGCATAATATAAGCCTTCAACAGTAGCTGCAAATATTTTTTGGTCAAAAAAAGCTATTGATTTTATTTCCAAATTACCGGATACATTTGTAAAATAATAGGTGTCGCCAAATTCGTTTTGCCTTAAATTATAAACACTAATACCGTATTTTGTAGCCAGATAGAGCCTATCTTCTCTTGCAATAATTTGATTAACGAGCTTTTGTTCGATTGGGATAAATTGATTATAAGCTAACTCAGGTGATTTAAAAATCTTTTTTTGTGAATCTATTACTTCTATTAATCCACCATCATGAAAAATAAACAGTTTACGTAAATTTTGATGATAATAAAAATTAGAAATATTGCCACCGGTTAGTCCATTAATACTTGAGAGTTTTTTAATTTCGCCGGAGTCATTATCATAAATAAAAAAAGCATTTTCAGATTGTGCATAGATTTTTGAATCAACAGTTTGTAAGTTTTTGATTTTTAAATAAGAAAACATGTCAACCCAAGCTGAATTTTTAGTTTGAGACCGTGCTGAAAAAACATGTAAAAAACTCAATAATCCTATATACAAAATTTTAAAACGCATAAACTTCATTTTTAATGTTCAAATATAAACGAAAAAATTAATCTTATAGTACCTTCTTATGTAGAAAGTCAGGGCAAACGCACTATAAAAAAACAAAATTTCTTTTAGCCCCTTAGGGGCGTTCTGTTTGTAGAACATAATACCATTACAATCTAATAAAGCCTCATAGGGGCGCCCTAATAAAATTATCAATAATGCATATTACAGGTCGCTCCTACGGAGCTATTTGTTATTATTAATTTATCTTGCTACAAACAGTTCAGCTCCTACGGAGCTGATATTAAGGGGTTTACAAATCATATACTTTGTTACATTAATATTTTATGGTATTCCTGAATAATACAATATGGTGCGTTTGCTCTGTGTAGAAAGTAGGAGTTGGAAACAGCAATAAATAAAAAACCGTATTTTTGTCAAAAATTAATCAAAACAGAAAATTATGAAAGCATATATTTTTCCCGGACAGGGAGCGCAATATGAAGGTATGGGTAAAGATTTATATGATAATTATGATTTAGCTAGAAAGCGATTTGTACAAGCTAATGAAATTTTAGGCTTTGATATTGCCAAAGTTATGTTTGAAGGTACCGCAGAAGATTTAAAGCAAACTCGTGTAACACAACCTGCAATCTTTTTACATTCAGTTATTACTGCTGAGTTGCTGGGTGATAGTTTTAAGCCTGATATGTTAGCCGGACATTCTTTAGGAGAATTTTCGGCTTTGGTTGCAGGTAAAGCTTTGAGTTTTGAAGATGGTTTAAAATTGGTCTCTAAACGAGCCGAAGCCATGCAAAAAGCAACGGAATTGGTGGATTCTACTATGTCAGCCATCCTAAATTTGGATGATGAAACCGTAGAAGCGGTTTGTCGCAAAATTGATGGTATTGTAGCTCCTGCCAATTATAATTGTCCCGGACAATTGGTTATTAGTGGAGAAACAGAGGCTGTTAAACGTGCTAATGAAGCATTAATTGAAGCCGGTGCCAGACGAGCAGTTTTATTACCGGTTGGAGGGGCATTTCATTCGCCATTGATGGAACCGGCTCGTGAAGAATTGGCAAAAGCTATAGCCGAAACAAATTTTAAATCACCGATTGCACCTATTTACCAAAATGTAACAGCTCAAGCTGAAACGGATCCGACAAAAATTAAAGTTAATCTGAACAAGCAATTAACAGCTCCGGTTCATTGGACGCAGAGTGTACAACAGATGATTGCCGATGGTGCTACGGAATTTGTTGAAGTTGGTCCGGGTAAAGTTTTGTTGGGTTTATTACGTAAAATTAATCGTAATGTCAAAGGGATGAAAGCTGAAATTTAGTGTTTGTAAAAATGTTATTTTTATTAGCTTTTACGTAATATTAATTCTAAATCTTTAATTGGTACTGATGCGGTAAATTTACCGTAATTCAGTAAAGCTTTATTTTTTTCCAATTTTTCGATGGTGGCATTGGCTTGACTGCCTTTGATGCGTACTTGGTCACCAACTTTTGGAGTAAAATTCATAGTTTTAATTTCAATTTTTTCTAAATCTTTTGCAATATCTTTAGATTGTAACTCAAGTAAAACCTCTTGTTTTATCTTTTCTTGTTCCGTTTTTTTCTGTTTGTTATTTTGTTTTTTTGTTTTATTAAGTTTGGTAAATTGTTTGTTTTTTTCTATTTCTGCCCATTTAAACACTTGTGTTGTTAAGCGTTTGGCATTTTGATGTTTAAAGTAAGCATTAAAAAGTTTGTTGATTTTTTCTCCTGCTTTTAAAATATCACTTTCAAGCTGGTAAAGTTTATTAAAACGATTAAGTTTTTGTAATAAGGTTTTGTTCAACTGTGTATGGTCTTGTCGTTCTTGTTCCAGTTTGGTTTTTAGTAGGTCATATTCATGTTGCAGGTCTTTCATTTTTTTAATTTCACGCTGCATTCTACTCAAAGTTTGGTCAAATTTGACCTTGTTTCTATCAACTTTTTTCTTTGCCTTATTTATGATATTATACGGAATTCCTATCTTTTGTGCAACTTCAAAAGTGAATGAGCTTCCGGCTTGTCCAATATTCAGCTCATATGTAGGTTTTAAGTTACGGGTATCAAATTCCATATGAGCATTGATAATTTCAGGATATTTATCAGCGATGAGTTTTAAGTTATTATAATGTGTAGTAATAATTCCGAATGCTCCTTTTTTATAAAATTCTTCTAGAAACGCTTCGGCTAAGGCACCGCCCAAATCGGGGTCAGAACCGGTACCGAATTCATCAATCAAAAATAATGTGTCCGGATTGATTTTGCGTAAAAAATACCTCATGTTTTTTAATCGATAACTATATGTTGAAAGTTGATTTTCAATAGATTGGTTATCGCCAATATCTGTTAAAATATTTTTGAATATGGTTAAGCGACTTGACTCGTGTACCGGAATCAAAATTCCTGATTGTGCCATAAGTTGTAATAATCCGGCAGTTTTTAAACTGATACTTTTACCTCCCGCATTGGGACCGGAAATAATAATAATACGTTGTTGCTCGTTAAGTGTAATATTTTGCGGTATAACAGGCAAACCAACTTTGCTATTGGTTATTTTAAGTAAAGGGTGAAAAGCTTTGACTAATTTGACTTGCTTGTGTTGTGAAAATACCGGCTTTATGGCTTGTATTTGTTTACCAAATTTGGCTTTGGCGGCAATAACATCCAAGTTAATTAAGTAGTTATTATAAGTAATTAAAACATCTTTAAATGGTCTTAATTCGTCAGTTAGTGCTTTTAATATTTTAATGATTTCTTGTTTTTCGTCATATTTGAGACTGAATAATTGTTTCTGTAGTTTTGAGGTAGCGTCCGGTTCTATAAATACAATGCTTCCGGTTTTAGAAGTACCTAAAATATTTCCTTTTATTTTTTTTCTAAAAGCGGCTTGTACGGCCAATACATTACGTTCGTCGATAACTGTTTCTTTAATATCGGACAGGAAGCCTAGTTTGTCATATTTATGTTTTTCATATGCAAATATTTGTAAAATTTCTTGATTGACACTGTTGATTTGTTTTCTTATTTGTAACAAATCATCTGATGCTGTGTCTTTAATGTTACCATAAGTATCAATTTTTTGATGTATTGTTTTGGCAATTGCAGGATGTATTTTAAGTTGTTTAATTTCATTTAATAAGTAAGGAAAATAGGAAGAAAGTTTTGTAAAAAATTTTTTCAACCCCGTAATTGTATCAACTGCTTGCGCTATATTTAATAAGTTTTTTGGTTCGATAAAGCTATTTTCAATATCTAATTTTTTAACAGCTTCATTAAAAGGCTTTATATAATGGTAGGGTAGGGGCGTAGCACTTTCTAACGATGTTAAATATTCATTGGTTTTAGATAATTCTGTTTCAATTATATCTTTGACAGTTTCAGGTTGTGTTTGCAAGACTTTATTTTTTGCCTGTTCTGATTGCGCAAATACGGCAATATGAGATAGAATTTGGTCAAATTCTAAATCTTGTAACACTTTTGGATGTATGTTTTGTTTTTTTCTCATTAAATTTGTTTGCTTAACATTGCAAAAGTAGTATTTTTCTTAGTAGAAATTATTCACAATCTTCAAATCATAGGATTAACAGTTAATTAAAGTTATTAAATGCTCAAAATATGAATGTAAAAATGGAGTCTAGTTGGCAAGAACAGTTAAAAGACGAATTTGAGAAAGAATATTTTAAAAACTTGGTTCAATTTGTCAAAAAAGAGTATAGTACATATACTTGTTTGCCAAAAGGGCGTGATATTTTTAATGCGTTAGATTATACGCCTTTTGATAAGGTAAAAGTTGTGATTATGGGACAAGATCCGTATCCAACTCCCGGACATGCTCATGGTTTGTGTTTTTCTGTACAAGAACAGGTAAAGCCATTACCTCCTTCTCTGGTTAATATTTTTAAAGAGATTCAAACGGATTTAGGTCTGTCTTTTCCTGCTAACGGCTCATTGGTTCGTTGGGCAAAACAAGGAATCTTATTACTTAATGCCGTATTGACAGTTAGAGCCGGTCAACCTCGTTCACATCAAGGAAAGGGTTGGGAAATTTTTACGAATCAAATAATTAAAAAAATATCTGAAAAGAGAGAGAATGTAGTATTTCTACTTTGGGGTGGTGATGCTAAACGCAAAAAAAAATTAATAGATACTCAAAAACACAAGATATTAGAATCCGGTCATCCATCGCCATTGAGTGCAAACAGGGGGTATTGGTTTGGAAATAAACATTTTTCTAAAACAAATAATTTTCTCCAATCCAAAGGATTAGAGAAAATTATTTGGTAATTATTATTAAGGAAAAAACCTTATTTCTCTTGTATGTAGTTGATAGCCAATGTTTTGTCCGGATATTGATTGGTTGTTTTTGAATTGTCAGCTCTTCCACGACACTCTTCTTGCGCACCACATGAAGTTAAGCTGAATAATCCGATAAGTGTTACAATTAAAAAAAGTTTTTTCATGCTATTAAAATTTTTAATATGTTTGAATTATACAGGCTGCAAAGTTATACAAAATTTTGTTTAATTATATCAATTTTAGATATAAATTGGATAGGGAATATTAAATACTTATTATGTTGTTAATCGTTATATGAAACCGACATGATTAAAATAATTATTAAACACACAAAGCCTGTCCCGACTTTTGTCGGGGTAAATGATAATTGTAATCATTAAAAGTTATCCCTACAATAGTCGGCAATATTGATTTTAAAATTAAAAAATAAACACATGAAGAGTACATTTTTTTGTTAATATTGAATTTGTAATCGAGATTAAAACTTAAATCCGATGCCTGCTGTTGCCACCGGAAATTCTTGTAGGGTATAATCGGCAAAAATTTGAAAAAATGCTAATTTTAATTTGAGTCCGGCTTTAGCTTTCATACCGTTAATGTCATAATTAAGTTTTAAAGGATCTGTAACAGATACATTTTCTGTTCTAATATGATTACCGTTATTATCCTGAACATCATAAGTATAGTTATATGTGCCAAGTACGTCCATTGTTGTAAATCCTTTACTATAACCTACGGCACCATATAAACTGATTAGTTTGTAATCGAAAGATGCAATTCCTTGTAATGAAATTGTAGAAATATTCAAGTGTACTGCTTTGTTAGAGTTAGTATCATCGTATCCGGCACTAATCTGTTGGTACGCAGCATGAGCAGCTAAATTAAAATGACGTTTTTTCTTCTTGTCATTTTCATCTTTACCGGAAGGAAAATACTGTGAAATACTATGTTTAATACCAATTCCCAGTAATTGAAAAAAGCCTCCGTTATCATCTGTAAGTTTTGGGGCATAACGTAGGTTTACTTCATTACCTAGTGGTAGTCCCATGGAGATTTGTACTGCAGGTGCAGGTACTACATTTACAGGTAATTCGTTTTTTATACCGTCAGGAGAATTAAATTCCAGTACTTTAACCTCGTTATTCATATTATCCGGAATAACAATTTTTAAACGGGTTTGGCTATTACCTCCCATAACAGTTGGAATCACATCCGGTCCGCTTTCAATTCTTAGATATTGATAATCAGAAGGCTCAAATTTAAAACTTTCAAAACTTTGAGGGACAAAAGCTCCTGATGCACTGATGTTTAATTCAAAGTGAAATGATTTAATGGGTTGTGCAGATGTTACCCAAGCACTATTTGTTGCAAACATTAAACCTCGGAATACGGGTTGTGTGTAATTAGTAACAAATTTTTCAGCATCACTGCCAGATGCAAAAATATCTTCAAATTGAGCGTAACTTGCAGAAAACGTTACCATTAGTAGTATAACAAAATACTTTTTCATAAGATAAATTTTAGGTTATAATTGTTACAAATATACAAAAACCATGCTAAAAGGTCAATAAGGATGTGATTTTATAATTTTTTAATTTTTCTCTACCTGATAGGAAACTCAATTCTATTAAAAAGTTAAGCATAACGACTTTACCACCGGCTTTTTCAACTAACTTGATTACGGCTGCTGCCGTCCCACCTGTAGCTAACACATCATCGTGTATCAAGATACGTTCACCGGGTTGGATAGCATCGGTATGCATACTTAAGCTATCTGTGCCGTATTCTAGCGCATAAGTTTCCGTAAAAGTATTGTAAGGTAATTTGCCCGGTTTTCTAATCGGTATAAAACCGGCATTGAGGTGTTCGGCAAGTAAAGTACCGAAAAAAAAGCCACGCGCTTCAATACCTACAACTTTGTCAATATTTGAAGGTATTATTTGCAATAAGGCTTCTGTTGTTTTTTGTAAAGCTTTTGCGTCAGACAACAGTGGCGTTATGTCTTTAAAAACTATTCCGGGTTTTGGAAAATCCTTGACATCTCTGATATATTTTTCTATGTTAAAAGACATTTTGTTGATTT
This sequence comes from Flavobacteriales bacterium, assembly GCA_026996605.1. Lineage (GTDB taxonomy): Bacteria > Bacteroidota > Bacteroidia > Flavobacteriales > Flavobacteriaceae > WGBX01. Next base: position 10,812 of record JALWLE010000087.1, on the reverse strand, counting down.
TAAAAATTAGATGCTGGAATTATTGATATTCAATTAATTTTAATTTCCTATTCGAATAGGAGAAGCTGTAACCGGTGAGGCAATAAAATAACCCAAAGTCTGGTCACCGTCGATGGTACTTTGAGGATTACCCAATGATAATCCGTAAAACGGGTGTGCGCCGTTAACTAAACTTTTCATAGCCCGATGAATTACTTTGAAATAGTTGAAATTTTCACGGTCGATATGAAAAAACAATACCATCCAATCTTCATTTTTGTTAAAAAGTTCATCGGTAATGCTGATAGTTTTTTCCTCACGATTATAAGTCATATCGGACATAACCGAAAATCGAGATTCTAATCCGGAATCGGGGTCTTGAGGTTGAATGATCATTAAATAATAATCTTGTTGTTCGGGTGGGTCATCAAATTGCATTTTTAAATAATATACATTAGGGTCTTCTTCTGTCGGAACGGAAATGACTCTGTCAAGATTTACTTTGGTTGTCATAATTTTAGTTGAAGTCAAATGATGTCCTTGAGCCGTAATATCTAACCGATATTGATGTCCTTCTAGTCCTGCTACAGCCGCTTTGTAGTTTTCGGTATCAATGTTATAGTCAAATTGAATTGTATCATTAGTTGTCAAATCAATTATTTTAACATCTGCATCGGTTATTTGTTCATGATTGGTGATAGGTTGGTAAATGCTTTTACTTTTGGTAATACGAACGTAGCTAACGGCCGGAAAATCTGAAAAAATAGCCTCTACTGACAGTTTTTGCTCACTGTTCTCGGGATATAAAGTCACTTTTTTTTCACAAGCGTTTAATAACCACAAAAAAACAATTAAAACAAAAAAATTTGATTTCATAATGTAACTGTATTAACAACTCGTAAATATACAAATACTTTTTTGATTAAAGACGGGTCCAAAAAAAACCTTTGAGATTGGAACGCATTTTTTTTAATTTTATTAGAAAATACATGTTTTCCACAAAAGAAAAACTGGCCAATATAAACATCAACCAATATAATACCGGATTAAACCCCAGTGTAAACAAAAGTAAAAAGAATAAACCTTGAATAATTCCATTTAGTTTGGATGAAATTAAATGTAGACTTGAAATTTCTTTAAATTTAATCAAAGAGAACAGGTCAATAAAAATATAGTAAAATACCAGTAAATAGAAACTGTATCGGTAAGCTTCCAAAACATCCCATTTTAAATGAATTAGCCCGTACATTCCCACCAAATACATGGCAAAATCAGCTAATGAGTCCAGTTTGGCTCCCAATTGTGTCTGCATGTTTAACCGGCGCGCAATAAAACCATCTAATGCATCGGTAAACATATTGATAAGAAACCAATAAAAAAACAGTTTTTCGTTGCCGGTATAAGCTACAAAAAATAGAATAGGTACCGTTAAAAATCGGTATAATGATAAAAAATTAGGTAAATTATATATGTTTTCTCCTGTTGTTTTCAAACAAATTGTTTTTCCGATAAAGATAATAAAAATTTGTTGAAATTATTATCTGAGTATTATTTATATTTTCGAACTAATTTTCCCAATGAAAGCCCTTGTATCAATATAGAAAAAACAACAATCATATATGTCATAACTAAAAATAAATTACGGTGCATCTGTTCGGGTAAGCTCAATGCCAGCGCAATGGAAATACCGCCACGTAATCCTCCCCAAGTCATAATAAAATCGGTTTTTGGTATAAATTTGATCTTACGTTCAAAATAAGATAATAGCGGTTTTACCGATAAATATCGACTAATTAGCACAATAATTGTAGCAATGATACCTGCAACAATATAATCAAGCTTGAAAGATACTATCAAGAGTTCCATACCAATCATTACAAATAGTACGGTGTTGAGTAAAACATCAACCAACTCCCAAAACTTATCAACATATACTTCGGTTATTTCACTCAAAGCATTGTTACGAACGGTGTCATTTCCAATGACTAAACCTGCGGTTACCATAGTTAGTGGTGCTGATACGTGAATTTTGTGTGCCAGAACAGTACCACCCATAACCAGAGCTAAGGTTACCATAACTTCGGCATCAAAATTATCTATTTCTTTCATCATTTTGTAGGCAATCCATCCAAGAAATAATCCTAATGCAATCCCCACCAATACCTCTATTCCGAATAATTTGAAAATATCAGACACACGGAAACTATCAACTCCTTGTTTGGCAATTTTTAAAATGCTTAAAAAAATCACAACGCCGACACCGTCGTTAAAGAGAGATTCGCCTACTATGACGGTTTCTACTTTTTTATCAATACCTATTTTTTTTAAAATACCCAGAACAGCAATAGGATCAGTAGGCGAAATTAATGCGCCAAATAGTAATGCGTAAATAAAGCCGATATCAAAACCGAGTAATTGTAAAGCCAAATAGGTTAAACTGCCAACTAAAAAGGTAGAAATTAAGGTGCCAATGAAAGCAAATCCCAAAACCGGACGACGTTGTACCTTGAGTTGTTCGAAATTGGTATGCATGGCACCGGCAAAGAGCATAAAACTCAACATCATATCGAGTAATACCTCCGAAAAATTAATTTGACTAATTAATTCTTTTTGGTGGTTAAATAAAATTGGATTGATATAACTTGACACTATAACAATCAAAGTGAAAATAATCGCAATCAACATTAACCCGATAGTAGTCGGTAATTTTAGGTATTTTTCGTTTAAATATCCGAAAATTGCAGACATGACGACGATAATCGAGGCAATCTCAAAATACTCCATAGTTAGTTTTTGTACGGTTTAGAACATACAAATTTAATAAGAATTCCTAAGTTAAAGAAATGAATAATTGAATACATAGGTCATTGAGTGTTCCGATGACGAAGAAATCGGGATGTGCCGAAATGACAGGTGTTATTGAGGAAATAAAAACTTGTTATGAAATAGATTGGTTTAAAGAATCAACAAAAATCAGGACAAGACATTTTAACTAAAAAAATAACAAAGCACCTATTTTTTTAACATTTTTTTGATATAAATTCCTTGAGTGGTTTCTATTTTGACTATGTAAAGCCCTTTGGGTAACGAATTGACATTGATATGACTAAAGTTGTTCGTTATTGTTAGAAACTCTTTTCCGGCAATAGTTAAGAAACGGACTTTCGTGATATTGATGTTATCTTTTTCAATATTTAAAAAACTTTGTACAGGATTGGGAAATATTTCAATATTGCTGTTGTTCAAAATATTGACTGATAAATTGGCATTGAGTGTAGTTTGCCCTTTGATAATATCATGGTGCGGGTCAAATTCGATATTGGTTACTTCAAAACCGGTATTGACGGTAAAATGTTGTCCATTTGAAGTGTTATCAAGCATGGTTTCGTAACTGTTTCCACCATTGCCGGTAAACTTGAATGGCAAAGGCATCTCAAAAAAGCTTACCGATACATCTGATGTGGTTTGATTGACTTGTACATCATACAGCCCATTACCAATACGGGTAACCGTAATGTTATAGGTTGGGTAGCCTTCACCGTAAATCCAATCGTTAAAGAATTCAGTTAAGTTTAGTCCTGATTGTGTTTCTAATTCTTGACGTAAATCCGGGGTTAAGGCATAATCGAATTTATAATTATTCAAATAATTTCTAATAGCTTGAAAAAAATCACCGTCTCCCAATTTGAGTCGTAGCATATTGAGTACCATAGCCCCTTTGTAATATGAAAGTCGACCGTCAAAAATTCGCCATACATTGGTGGTGTCTTGTACATAAACAGCGCCATTAGGTTCAGTAATAATGTAATCTGTAGAAAATTGTTTCCAGTTGTCAAAAGCTGCTTGCCCGTCAAGTGCTTCACGTGTAAGCGCTTCGCTGTAAGTAGCAAAGCCTTCATTGAGCCAAATGTCGTGCCACGAACCGCAAGTAACGGTATTACCAAACCATTGGTGTGCCAATTCGTGTGCCACTAACCACCGTTCATAATTAACTAGGAAAGTAGCAGTTTGATGTTCCATACCACCGCCCCAGCCAAATTGAACTTGCCCGTATTTTTCTTGATTGAAAGGATAAGGACCAAAAGTATTTTCAAAATAATTCATGACTTGTAAATGCGAATTGATATTATTTTGAACATCCGACAGATTTTCCGGATAAGAATAATTATCAATAGGAAAATTTTGGGTGATACCTGTGTTTACCGTATATTTTGTATAGTTGGTAATAGCAAAAGCCACTAAATAAGCTGCAATGGGATAGCGGTGTTTCCAAACAGATGTTTTAGCACTGCCGCTGGTATATTCGCTAGTTAGTAAACCGTTGGAAACGGCAGTCATGGTTTGTCCACCGGCTGTTTGCGGATAATTGATGATAACATCAATTGAATCAATTTTGTCATTCAAATCTTGCTTACAAGGCCACCAATCTCGCGCACCATACGGCTCGGAAAGTGTCCAAACAACCGGAATACTATTAGCATGTGTCGTTACAGTATAAGAGTCTAGACCGGTATTAGGTACCGTACCTTGGTAGGATACCTTTATAGAATCTAAAACACCTGTAGGGCGTGGTTGTAAAAAATTAATTATCAGTCTGTTATCTAATTGCGAGAAGCTTAAATTTTGATTGTGCCAAACAACACTGTTTACAGTCATTTGGGTGTTGAAATCAAACTCCATGGTCGTCATGGATTGATTGGGAATAAAATAGGTCGTAACTTCACCTGACAGACTTCTATTGGTCAAAGAAGGATTTAACACCAGCCGGTGAAACTTGACATCATAATTACCGGTATTTGCCAAAGGCTGTTTTAATAAATGTTTCAAAGCAGCTGTGCGTTCACTCTCAACGAGTTTTTTAAACGGTTTTTCTATAAATTGGGCTTGTATTTGTATAACGAAGCTAAGGACTATTAATAAGCTTATTCTTTTCATAGTTGATTTTTTTTTTTGCTTGATTATATGAACAATCCTGTTAAAGTTCAATTTTTTAGGAGTGTTACTCTAATATGGTTGTAAAACTAATAAAAAAATATCATCTGTCATTAAAAAATAATTTTATACTTTTACTTTTTTCAAACAAACTTAAGTTTATGATATCAAAATATGAGATTAAGACTGTTGACAATTCCAAAGTTTTTAAAGATTTTATCAATTATCCTTATCTCTTATATAAAGACAATCCGTATTGGATACCTCCTATCAAGTCGGACGAAAAAAAAATATGGACACAACATCCTGCATTAAAATTTGTCGATTTGCAAAAATGGGTGGTCTATTGGAAAGGGCGTCCTATAGGGCGTATAGCTGCAGCCGTAAATCATAAATACAATGAAAAATCCGGAAAAGCTTATGGACGATTAGTCGGTTTGGAAACTTACAATGATGAGAAAGGTTTTCGATTGTTAATGGATACGGCGATTGCTTGGCTTAAAGAGCAAGGTATGAAAAAAGTACACGGTCCCTTAGGTTTTACCAATCTAGATACGCAAGGTATGTTGGTAGAAGGTTTTGAGGAAATTCCTTCTATTGCGTCAGTATATCACCTGCCGTACTATAAAACTTTGATGAAAAAATATGGATTTGAAAAAGAAAATGATTGGGTAGAATTTCGGTTAAAATTGACCGATGAGCCGGTTAAGAAAGGGGAGCGTGGTGCCAAACTGCTCAAACGGCGTTTCGGTTATGAAGTTTTTTCACCAAAAAATAAAAAAGAGCTTAAGTCATATGCAGATGTAGCTTTTCAAATCTTAAATAAAGCATTTGCACATTTACCTTATGTTATTGAATTGGATGAAAATTTAAAAAATTATTACAAAAACAAATATTTTAGTGTTTTAGATCCTAAATTTACGTTTTTTGTCAAGGATCAAGAACAAATTGTCGGTTTTTTAATCGCGATGCCATCACTCTCCGAAGGTATTAAAAAAGCCAATGGTAAACTTTTTCCTTTTGGGTGGTACCATATTATGCAAGCCATGAAACATCCCAAAGTAATAGATACTTTGTTGACAGGTGTCATTCCGGAATATGATTCAAAAGGTGTAGCTGTTATGCTATTTGATGCGCTTCACCAAGCTATGATAGCCAATGGTATTGAAGATATTGAAACAACGGGTGTTTTTGAAGATAATCACAACGTGATAGCTAATTGGAAAAATTATGAACACCGACAACATAAACGCCGTCGTACTTGGATAAAGAATATTTAGTTGAAGTTAAAACTGTAAAGTTTAAAGTAAATAATAAAAATGATGTTATTCTGACTCTGACTCAACAATTTGTTTGTGATTAATTAAAATAAATTTAAAAAATTAAATATTAGTTAGTTGAATCAGTGATTAAATTTTTATCTAAAAAAATTTTAGATAAATCAAAAAACTTAATATATTTGCGCTCACAATTTTGCGGGTGTGGTGAAATTGGTAGACACGCCAGACTTAGGATCTGGTGCCGCAAGGCGTGGGGGTTCGAGTCCCTTCACCCGCACAATAAAAGGATGTCGGCGTTCATAACTGCCGACATTTTTATTTATTGAATACGGATTACTCTCTTTTTATTATATTTGTTGTCTATTTTATCGGACATTATGAATGTTTATATTCAAGATTTATTAAAAGCCATCCCACTGGGTATTTCATTAAGTTTTATTATTGGACCGGTGTTTTTTGTATTGTTGGAAACCGGAGCAACTAAAGGATTTAGAGCAGCTATTGTTTTAGATTTAGGCGTTCTTTTTGCCGATCTTGTTTTTATACTTATAGCTTTTTTGGGTAGTTATAAGCTCTTAGAACAATTGACACATCATCCGGCACTTTACGGTTTAGGTGGTATGATTATGATGGTATATGGTTTAATTACGATTATACGCAAGCCTAAAGTTGAAACTTTGGAAAATCAGACAGAGATAGAGATTCCCAAAAATAATTACTTAGGTTTATTTGTCAAAGGTTTTTTGTTAAACTTTATCAATATCGGCGTATTGGCATTTTGGTTGGCTATGATTGTAATTTTTTCACCTAAACTGGAATTGAACCCATATCGTATTTTTATTTTTTTCGGAGGTATTTTGTTAGGATATTTATTAATGGACATAGTTAAAATTTTATTAGCCAAGCAGTTTAAATCTAAAATGACTCCTAAACGTGTGGTCAAAATCAGAAAATTTATAGGGTTAGTTTTATTGATTGCCGGTATTTATTTGATTTATGAAGGTTTTGCCGAAGATAAAAAAATAGGAATTAATAATACAATTGAGCATTTTCAAAAGATTGAATGATTTTTTTTTCTTTATTTTTTCAAAAATTAAGAAGGCTATTTTGTAAAATATTTTTATATTTGCACTCGCAATTGCCTCGGTGGCGGAATTGGTAGACGCGCTGGATTCAAAATCCAGTTCTGGCAACAGAGTGTGGGTTCGATTCCCACCCGAGGTACTAGCAATGCAAGAAGGCTGTCTCAAAAGGGCAGCCTTTTTCTTTTGATAAAAAAACAAGCTTTTTGAGACATCTTTTATTTTAATCGGTAATAGTTAGTTTAAAAAACTTGATATACAAATGATCTTTTGCCGGAATAATTAGTGTTTTAGAACCAATCATTGTTCCTTCTATCGGCATAAAGCGAAATTTACTGCGTTTGGGATGATATAATACGGATTTCTGTAAATCGCCACTATTAAATATTTTGATTAAATTTAAATTTTTTTGTTCACTGCCTTTTAGATAAAAAGGTTTATTATTTGCCGGTTTTTCCAAAGGCGAATCCGTGAAAAACAAATATTCCTGACCGTTTAGATAGGTACTGAAAAAGGAATGTAAAGCCAATCGTGGTTTTACTACTTGTTTTTTATAAATCTTTTTAATCCAAATAATATTCCCGTTTTTAGCAATTTTTACACTAAATAAATCACCAACTATTTCTCGTATATATTCTTCTCTTTCTTCTTTTTTCATCATTAGCGGTATATACAAATCTTCGGCATTGACAATCATATCGCCATTAGGTAACAAAAAACTTTGACGTATCACCATTTTGTGATTTTTGGTCTTTTTTATACCTTTTCTATTGCCTACAGCTACCGGTGATTCTTTAAAGTTTTGATAAGAACTGTTTAACAAAGCTAAATCTTTAGTTAAATTGAGACGGTAAAATCCATCAACATTGTTTAAATCGATATAACGATGTCTATAAAAACCGAAAATATTTAAATTTTCACCCAATTGAAGTTGTAGTTTCTCAATAACTTTTTTAGGTTTGATTTTATAAGACGCTACACCTGTTGCTCCTATATAATAAACCAAAAAATAACGTGTATTATCCGTGTTGAGTAAACGTCTTTTTTTCAAGGGGTCGTTCTGATATATTTGTGTAGCAAGATAAACGGCACCATTCGTATCATCAACTTGCAAATCGTTGATATAAAATAGTTTATTTGAAACAGGCTGTGTGATTTTTTGTTGATAAACCGGCTTAAACTGGTTATTAAAAACCTGAATATGATAAGTTGCCGGTTTGTCTTTTAAGTCCCGGTAAACAATAGTAAAAAACCGGTTGTTTTTTGAAAAACGAATAAAAATTTTAGGGTTGAAAAAATTGACATCACTGTAATATTGCAATTTTTGATAATACAGTGATCCCGGATTGACAAACAAATTGACCTCATTTTTAGGATAAACAAAATCGAGATGAAAAAATTCTTGGCTGGATACGGTTCCATTATCAATTTCTCCATCAATTTTTTTAAAACTGTAATACCTTTTGCGCAGATTTTGTTCCATATTAATCAGATACAAATGCCGGTTATGAACAAAAGCCCCTTTAATATTTCCTTTGATACTACCTTTATTAAGCTTAAAGGTTTTGGTTTTAACCAAATTCATATTTTGGTCATAATGTGTCGCATAGGCTTCAAAAACCAGTGGATTGACTAAAAATCCGCTTCTTTTGGAACTAATTGTAATAAAACCACCTTCGTTGTCGGGCAAAATATAATCGTTTTGCACCCGTGCGGTTGTCATTTTATAAACTTTACTCTCTTGGATTTTTATACCTTGCTGTTGCGCAAAAACAAAAGCCGTTAGAAATAACGACACTATTAGAATCGTCTGTTTCATAGAAATGTTTGTTTGTGTTGTGTTTATGATTTTAATTGCTTGTGTAATAAGGGATCTTCAAAATAGGTTTCTATAGGTTGAAAATTTTCGGTAGCATTTTCTATAAAATTTATATCATAATCAGCCCGATTGAGCAAGATACGCATGGTATTTTCCACTTGTTGATAAAGCGGTTTGATGAGCCATTGAATCTCCTCGGGACCTTTTTTGATTTCATCATAAAGTGCTTTGCGTTTTTCTTCCATTTTTTGATTGAGCAACTCTTGATATCGCTCTGATTTTTTCCAATAATTACCAAAATTCAACGGGCGTTTTTTATGCTCCATCATTTCGGCTATTTTCCAGTCATGATTGACTTCTGAAAAAGATAAAAACTTCGGATGCAACCCCGCAATATAAATCAATTTGTTTTGGTGGTCAATTTGCACTTTCAAATCTTTAAGATTGACCCCGTATTTGGCTACCAAATGAATCTGTAAAGCACCGATAAAATGTAAATCGCGGTCTTCTTCAACAAATTTTTCGTTCCAAGTCCTCGTAAAATTGGTATCAATTTCCATTAACCCGACTTCCAAAATGTTTTTCATCCCGATTACATTGAGTTTACGGTTTTTAAGTTCGGCTATTTCTTTTTTCTGATTGACGAGTTCTTGTTTGAGTTGCTTTAATTCTTTCGGATTGTCAGCTTGCAATTTGACATACAAATACATCAAAACAGCCCCAACCAACAGGCTGATGCCAAATTGGTTAAGTCGTGACAATAAAGCCAAAAACCCGACCAATAAGACCAGTACGAAAATGATTTCTTTTTTATATTTTTTCCAAATAAATTTAAACATAGATTTGATTATGGTATATTGTTTATTCCCCGATCAGACCTAACAGGTTTTGTAAACCTATCAGGTCAGTGCCCTTTCCGACTTGGTAGGTTTTATAAACCTGCTAGGTCTAAATAACAAAAAAACAGCATCTTTTTCTTTTAAACATATAATTAATAATATGGTATTTTAAAGCTTGTTTTCTTATTTAAATTTAAAACGCACTTTCCACTAATTCGCTTGGCACTTAGCACTATGTTAACACTTCACAATATTTATGCCGTTTTGGTTATTCCGGATTAAACTTGTTTTTTAAAGCTTCCAGTTGTTCTTGCTCATGGCGCAATTTCATCCGTTCATATACATTTTGAATAATTTTTTTGGTGTAAAGCGGAAAATCAGCTCGCATGATCCAACCGTAATAGCCCGGATCTTTTTGCAAAACATCTTCGACTTTTTGACCTTTGTACTTCCCAAAATTAATGACTTCTTCGTTTTTGCCATTATAGATAATACGTCCTTGAAAATCGGCTGCTTTAAAGTAAGAACTAAACTTACTTAAAGCTTCCATATCCTTAGGTAAATCGTCGTATTTTTGAAGTTGGGCTTTGAGAATTTCGTAAGTGGCTTTGGTGTCGGCTTCGGCAGAATGCGCATTGGTTAGGTCGCCATCACAATAAAACTTGTAGGCGGCTGTTAAATTTCGCGGTTCCATTTTGTGAAAAATGTTTTGAATATCAATCAAATGATTGGTTTTTAAATCGAAGTCTATACTGGCACGCAGTAATTCTTCCGCCAAAAGCGGCACATCAAAACGATTGGAATTAAATCCGGCCAAATCGGCATCATGTATAAGATTAAAGACTTCTTGTGAAATGTCTTTGAAAGTCGGCGCATCGGCT
>JALWLE010000086.1 GCA_026996605.1 Flavobacteriales bacterium | reverse complement strand
AAAGATATCAAACCAATATTGACCCGTAATAAAGATATATTTCTTAAGCTGTATGAGCGAGCAGAAATAGCTAACAAGAATAAAGCTGATTTGTTTATATCTATTCACTGTAACGCAAATAAGAACAATAGAGCAAGTGGGTCTGAAACCTTTGTGTTAGGTGTACATCGTAACAAGGATAATTTAGAAGTTGCCAAACGTGAAAATGCCGTGATTGAACTGGAAGCCGATAATAAGTTGCACTATAAAGGATTTGATCCCAGGCACCCTGAAACTTTTATAGGATTAACTTTGATGCAAGAGGAATTTTTAGACCAAAGCATTACTTTGGCATCTCTAATTCAACAAGAATATAAAAAACGCATCAAACATAGTAAAGACCGTAGTGTACAACAAGCCGGATTTGCGGTTTTACGATTAACTTATATGCCAAGTGTATTGACTGAAATCGGTTTTTTGACAAATCCTAATGAGGAAAAATATTTAAATTCAAAAAAAGGACAAGATAAAATAGCAACTTCTATTGCCAATGCCATTATTAAGTATAAAAATTATATAAATTTTAATTCATCGGTAACAAAAACGACAACCGAAGTACCATCAAAATCGATAGTGTCTAAATCTACAGTAGATACACGTCATAAACCTAATACATCTAAAATCTCCAAAAATCAAAAAAAATCTGTTAAAAAATATTCAGCTTCGCCATCTAAACATGGTTCGCGTGATGCAATCTATAAAGGAGTAATTTTTAAAGTACAATTGCTAGCAACTAAAAAGAAAATTCCTTTAAAACCGGAAAATTTTAGAGGTTTACGAAATCTTTCAATGGTTAAAGAAGGTGGTTTATATAAATATTTTGCCGGTCAGACTTCTGATTTTGAAAAAATAATGGAGGTAAAAGGAGAAGCTCGATACAAATCGTTTCGTCAAGCTTTTATAGTTGCTTATGTTAATGGTAAACGTGTGCCGTTGTCGGAAGTTTTACATTAAAATGATGTTTTACATTAAAAAAATATACTAATTTTAGCCCGCTATAATTTTGATCAATGAAAATAAAAAGAGAACATAAAACCGCTTTAATCGTGATAACTGCCCTTGCCTTATTTATTTGGGGTTTCAATTACTTGAAAGGTAAGGATATTTTTAAATCGTATCATACGTATTATGCTGTTTTAGATAATGTAGAAGGTGTGGTACAATCGACACCGGTTACCTTAAAAGGGATTCAAATAGGTACGGTTGACGAATTAAAATTTTATAATGGTATCCAAAAAACCATGATGGTTTTAAATATTGATAGTCACTTTAATTTTGCAAAAGACAGTAAAATTAAAGTTTACGGTGGCAATATTATGGGCGGTAAGAGTGTGGCTATTGTTCCCGGAACTGCTAATGTCATGGCAAAAGACGGTGATACATTGGCAGTGATGAAAATGCCGGGTATGTTTGACTTGGTCAATGATAAAATAACACCTTTACAAAATAAATTAGAACGTATTTTGACTTCAACGGATACCTTGTTGTTGGGGATTAATAATGTATTTAACCTACAAACACAAAAACATTTAACCTCAACCATTGCAGATTTATCTGTTACAATGAACCGGTTGAAACAGTCTTCAATTAAACTCAACGGATTCATGGAACAAAATCAGGCACATCTTAACCAATCTTTAGCAAATGTTGATAAAATAACCGGTAATTTTGCCCAATTGAGTGATTCTTTAAAACAAATAAAAATAAAGTATTTAGTCAACCAAATTAATCAAAGTGTGACTAAACTTAATAGGAGTTTAGATAAGCTTAATAAAGGTGATGGTACTATGGCAAAGTTAATGAATGATAAAAAACTCTACGAAAATTTGGAACGAAGTACCAAAGAATTAGAATTATTACTTAAAGACTTACGCGAACACCCCAAACGTTATGTGCATTTCTCGCTTTGGGGACGTAAAGATAAGTAGAAATGTGGTTATTTGAAGACAATTCACAAGTCATTCTAATTTCTAATTTGTTATTCACTTGATTAGCAACCGGTTTGTAAAAATTACAAAAAAACTTTTTCAGTACCTTGACAAGTATCATATTTTTGTTGTATATTTGCACCACAATATCGCGGGATAGAGCAGTAGGTAGCTCGTCGGGCTCATAACCCGAAGGTCGCAGGTTCGAGTCCTGCTCCCGCTACTTTTTAAGGTTAAAATGTTGAGTTTGAACATTTTAGCCTTTTTTTATTTTGTATTGAGTCATATTTGAGACAAATATGCGCCAAATTTGCTTGTACTTATTTGATTTATAGTTTAAAAATTTATTATTTTTGTATTGAAACCGGTTGTATAGAGCATAGTTCTATATGTAAAACATACAACGAGTGGAGTTCTGTATGTTTCCGGCTTTATTTCGATATAAAAGAATTATATTTTGAAACCGGTTGTATAGAGTAGGCGTTCTATACATAAAACATACAACGGCAGCAGTCCTGTATGTTCCCGGTTTTTTATTCAGCTATATTGAAGTAAATTCATTGTTGTAAATGTTTATTGCAGGAATATCCATTTGACCATCTTCCCAAGTTAAATGTCCAAATGCTAATGAAACATTTTTGAAACGTTTTTTATCTCTAAATTGCGTTGTTATCGGATTATGATCTTTAAACAAAAATTCTTTGAAATTAGCTATTCTTTTTTCTCCATTGTCAAATACAACTTCTAGTTTATAGCCTGATAAATATTTTACTTTTATTATTTTCATCTGTTTATTTTTTATTTTAACATTATGGTTCCCGACTATTGTCGGGATAACCTTTGATGATTAAAATAATCACTGCACCCGACAAAAGTCGGGGCAGGCATTGTGTGTTTAATAATTATTGTAATCATGTCGGTTTCAGATTACTTTATTTTCAATGCCATAGGTAACATTTTTAAAAAAGAAATGGAATAATCGTAATTGATCGTTTCATAATTTTTTCCAATTCTATTGATGTTTTTATGGTAAGATTTATGTCTTTTTAAGTATAATTTTTCAGAATTAATACTCCATGCATCTTTTCCTAATTTACTAACTAAAAACCATTTTTCCATTAATCTCGCTGTTCTGCCGTTTCCATCGGAAAACGGGTGAATAGCAACAAAAACCAAATGTATCATAGATGCAAAATAAAACACTTGTGAAATGCTTAAGTTTCGTTTTCTCAATATGGAAATGTCTTTAAACAACTTTTTCATTTCCGCTTTTACTATTTTCTTATCGGCACCTGTATAGACTACTTCATAAGCATTCATTACAGATACATTTTTATCTCTGTAAGTTCCTTTATATTTACCTTCTACTGCACTTGTATTTGTTAGTAATTTATGACAATGTAAAACATTTTTTTCGTTTAAAACGTGTTTTTGAGCAAATGAATACGCTTCTTCCAAATCTGTAATTTCTTTAAAAGATTTAGTTTTTGTATTCATTCCGGAAGTATAATATTTGTAATACGTATCTAAATCAATAGGATTTCCTTCTATCATTGATGAATAGACAACGGCAGCTTTTCTTATATATCCAAAATCAATATTTTTCTTTTTTATTTTATTAAAATGTTTTAACAAAGTTAATTTCTGTTCATTTTGGTATTTTTCAAATTGATTTGTAGGTATTATTTTCAATCTTTCCATTAGATATGATATTAAATTTTTGGAATTTGAATAAAAATACAAATAAATTCTTAAATATTTACAAAATTTTGGTAGCATTTATTTTTTACGTCAATACTTCAGCAACCGTAAAAGTACTTCCACCGATAAATATTAAATCGTCAGAACCGGCAGCTTGTTTAGCAGCTTGATATGCTTGAATTATGTTTGTAAAACTTTGTCCTTTTAGACCATGCTCGGTTGCTTTTTGTTGCAGTATCTTTTCATCTAAAGCTCTGGGAATTTGCGCTTTGCTAAAATAATAAGTGGCATTTTTGGGAAATAAAGGTAAAATATGATTCAAATCTTTATCATTGACAAAGCTTAATACCATATGTAATTTATTGTGCGGAGTTTCCAAAAGTTGTTTCATTACTATTGCCAAGCCGTCTTGGTTATGAGCCGTATCGGCAATTACTACCGGATTGGTTTGTAAGATATCCCAACGTCCGCGCAATCCGGTGTTTTCGACCACATTTTTTAGACCGGATTTTATGGCGCTTTCCGGTATTTGCCAACCTCTTTTTTGTAATTCATTAACAGCAGCCATGACTGTCCGGATATTTTCTTGTTGGTAATTGCCTTTTAGTCCGAATTCGTATGGGTTTATTTTAAAGTCTTCTGCATAGATTAGTGGGGCATTCTTTAGGCGGGCTATTTGTTCAAAAACAGGATAAGTTTCAGGTTGTTTTCTGCCAATTACAACAGGTGTGTTTGGTTTGATAATACCGGCTTTTTCTCCGGCAATTTTTACCAAAGTATCGCCTAGCATATTTGTATGGTCTAATCCGATATTGGTAACGATGCTCAATTCCGGATGGATAATATTGGTGCTGTCTAATCTGCCACCCAAACCGGTTTCAATAACAGCTATATCCACTTGTTTTTTAGCAAAATGCTCAAAAGCCATACCGACGGTCATCTCAAAAAAAGACAGCCGGTGTTTGTCAAAGAATTTTTGATGTCTTTTGACAAAATTAATCACGCAATTTTTACGAATCATTTGACCGTTGATACGAATACGTTCTCTAAAATCAGTAAGATGAGGCGAAGTGTATAAGCCGGTTTTGTAACCGGATTCTTGCAGAATAGAAGCTAAAAAATGCGAAACGGATCCTTTACCGTTAGTGCCTGCAACATGAATACTTTTAAATTTTTGTGAAGGCTTTCCCATATGCTCATCAAAAGCAATGATATTGGCTAAATCTTTTTTAAAAGCTTGTTTGCCTTGTCGTTGATACATAGGCAGTTGTGTATATAGCCATTGAATAGTGTCGGGGTAGTTCAATTTACTCGGTAACTTTAAAGTTGTAGATGATTTTACCTATTTGGGTTTCGGGTGCTTTCTCATCGGGTTCCCATATGGTTTCCAATGCTGCTTTTTTTGCAGCATTGAGTAGGCATGGGGCATTATTTGTACTACCTTTAATACCCGGAATAGCTTTAATCACTTTACCATTTTTATTGACAAAAATTTTGACTACAACACGACCTTCCTCATTGCATTGAAACTCGGGTTTGCGTTTTTTCAAAACTTTCCGGTTACCTAAACGGTAATTTCCGGTACCCCCACCGCCATTGTGTCCACCGTTACCATAATAGCCCGAGGCATTCGGGTCACCTGAAGTATCACCTTTATCGCCGGCTTGGTTGTCATTACCTTCACCGGAACTGTTATTAGTATCATCACCGGGGGCATTATTGACATTATTTAAGATGTCGGTAATACTTTTATCCGGTTTAGGCTTGGGTTTTGTTTTGGGTTTAACCTGTTTAGTCGTCGGTTTTGGTTTGGTTTTATGGGGTTTGTCTTTAATAACCGGTGCGTCATCCGTATCTTGTGTTAAAACCTTATCTTTTACTTCCGGCTGCACGGTTTGTTCCGGCTGTGATTCATGTTTGACCGGTTTAGGGGGCGTATGGTGTTGTGGTTGCGTAGTTCCTTTTCCTACTATACTTGTTCCAAAATTGACAGCAATACCCGTTTCAGGTGGCGGGTCCAAATATGTTAAGCCACTGATAAACATGAGAATAATAAGCAATATCATAACGATACTTGCTTCAATTAAGGCTTTTTTCTTATGTTTATTGTCTTGTTTCATTTCGGTCTGACTGCTAATATGACTTTAAAATTGTTTCTATTGGCAATATCCATTACATATACAGCGTTTTCAATAGGCACTCCTTCCTCAACTCTTAAAATAATCACAGGTTTTTTTTCTTGAGACAGCATTGCTTTTAAATGTGTTTCCAAATTGGCTTTTTCAATTTTCTTTTTGTTGATATAATAATCTAATTTTTTATTGATGCTGACTGACAAATTTTGACTATGTTCAGTCTTACCTTTAGCTTTTGGTAAAACCAAATCAAGTGCATCGGCAGTTACCAGTGTCGAAGTTAGCATAAAAAATATCAACAAAAGGAAAACAATGTCTGTCATTGATGACATACTAAACTCCGGGCTGACTTTATTTCGTCCTCTGATATCCATAGTTCTTTAGCTTGGTTCGTTGAGTAAATCTAAAAATTCGACGGCATTGGCTTCCATTTGATGTACCACTTTATCGGTTTTAACTACCAAGTGATTGTAAGCAATATATGCAATAATACCGACGATCAAACCGGCAACTGTTGTGGTCATCGCCGTATAAATACCTTGTGCCAGTGAGCTGACTTCAATCTTACCACCACCACTTGCCATATTGTGAAATGCCAAAATCATACCAATTACGGTCCCTAGAAAACCAATCATAGGAGCAGCACCGGCAATAGTTGCAAGAGTGCTGACATTTTTTTCTAATTTATACACCTCTAATTTACCTGCATTTTCAATAGCTTTATTAATATCGTCTAAGGGTTTACCGATGCGACTTACACCTTTTTCTATTAAATTGGCAACAGATGTATCATATTGTTGGCATAAAATTTTTGCTCCATCAATATTACCGTTTTTAATATAAGTTTTAATTTGATTCATAAAATTAGGGTCAACTTTTGCAGCTGATTTTATAGCTGAAAGTCTTTCAAAATAAATAACGAGAGCGACAAAAAGCATAATGAATAGTACGGAAATAATGATAATACCTCCCGTACCGGAATTCATAATCAAATCAATAACTCTTAATTTCTTTTCTTGAGAAATAACTTCTCCGACTGTTTGACCGGCTTGTGCTATTGAATCTTGAACTTGTGTTACCTGTAAGATACTTAATAAATGCATATTTTTTAATTGATTTTTGATATTTTATGCTTGATTAAAATTTTAGAACGAAAGTAAACAAATTTTAGTATAAATAATAATTTTCATCCGTTTATTTTTTAACTTTAACATTATTGATTCCGACGAATGTCAGGATAAGCTTTGATGATTAAAATAATCATTTTCCAAGACCAAAATCGAGACAGGCTTTGTGTGTTTAATAATTATTTTAATCTTATTGGTTTCATTAAAATATTACTTCTAAACCAAGAATATCATTAATGCCGTAATGCCGTTTTGTATTTTGTTATTATAAACTGATCTTTTTTGAAAATATGATTGATAGTTAAATAATATTCGTTTTTTTTACATTTTTTTTTAATAAAAATTTTTAAATAAAAAAAAACATTAAATTTGTACATTACCTAAAAAACCAATTATGAAAAAAACACTATTAATTTTAACCTTACTTTTTGGTATTGGCACTTCTCATGGTCAATCAACTATTTGGAGTGAAGATTTTGAGTCTTATGTCAATGAAACAGGCGTCAAAGGAAGTGGCATTACTAATTCAGGTGATTATCCGTTAAGTTCCGGAAAATGGAGTTTAGATGTATCTAATGCAAATTTTACAAATCAATATGATTATTTTATGACACTTGACCTTGATAATGACGGTGATCATCAACTGGTAGTACAGGATTCTGATGGGTACCCGGCATCAGGAGGTATTATTTATTGGATATCAGAAAGTATTGATATTTCATCTTATATTCAAGTCTCTATTGATATTGATGTTAGTGAAGACGCTGGAGATAATTTGGAAAATACTGATTTTTATAGATTAGAATATCGTATTGATGGAGGCTCATGGACTACTTTTGCTACGAATGGTTATAGAGAAAATGACTTTACAGCGGTGACAGGTACTCAGACCGGTCTGTCCGGTTCTACTTTAGAAATTAGAATCAAGACCAGAACCACAGCCGGAGGAGAACATATTTATTTTGACAATATTATTGTTACAGGAAATGACAAAACAACTGAAGTGTATGATACCGGTTCACAGCCGGCAGCCACAACAATATCATCTTTAAATGATACAGATAATGAAGCTGTTGAAGTCTTTCAAATGGAAATACAAGATCAAGGTTCTGGTGACGGCTTACCAACAAAAGTCACCAATATTCGTTTAAAACCACATACGACAAATACGGCAGATTGGACAGATAATATTCAAGGATTTGTTATATATGATAGTAATTTAAACCAATATATACCTACGACTTTATCAATTACAGATACAGCCATAGATTTTACTTTTAATTCTACTGATTTGAATATATCTGATAATGGAGTTATTGATTTATCGTTTTATATATTTTTAAATACTTCAAATATTCAAGATGGTAAAATTTTATCTTTTATGGTAGATGCAGATAATCATGGTTTTACAGCTGATAGTTCAGGTAGTGATTTTGCTTCCGACTTTCTCATGGGAGATTTTAACTCAAATGACTTTACCATTGATGTAGAAGCTACGGCATTACAATTTTTACAACAACCAACAGATGTAGATGTATTTGATACGATGACACCGGCTGTAAAGGTTATTTATGTTGATGAAAATTCTAATATTGATATTGATTATGATAGTCTTGGGGCAACGGCTACCCTTTCAGCTTCCGGTGCTACATTAGATGCTTCAACTACTACAGATGGAACACCTGTACAAGGTATTATGACGTTTAATGATATAAAATTCATCTCAACAGGCACCGGAGTTACCTTAAGAATTGATGATAATGCCGGTATTGCAAATCCTACAGTAAATAGCAATGCTTTTAATGTAACAGGCGAACAAGAAATTTTAATAAAAGGGAATGATACTGAAATAATAAACGGAGATAATACTCCATCTCAAATTGACGAAACTGATTTTAGACAAGTTAAAGTAAACGGAAGTACTGTGTATCGTACTTACACTATATACAACACAGGTAAACTTGATTTAAATTTAACCGGAACACCAATGGTTTCCATATCTGGAGTCAATGCCTCAGATTTTACAATTACCGGCCAGCCGGCTACACCTATTGTCGGTGGAGGAAGTACTACATTTACCGTAAGTTTTGACCCAAGTGATTACGGTATAAGAACTGCTACTGTTTCTATAGATAACAATGATAATGATGAAAACCCTTACACATTTGATATTCAAGGAACCGGAGCTGATTATACCAACTGTACAGGAATTGATTATATACAAGACTTTGAAGCTACTCCCGCACAACCCGAGTTATCTTATACAAATACATCGCAGGTTCTAAATTCGAGTGATATTTCAGCTTCTTTATATCCGTTAGGTGATAGTTATTATGTCAGTGGTTCAAATGCAAAGTATCTTAATAATTATAATGCCGGTGGTACGATTTGGTTTAATACCGTTGATACTCGTAATTATACTGATGTAGAATTTAGTATAAGAGTAGCTTCTTTTTCTGGAACCAGTGGTAATGGAGCTGATTTGGTAGATCATGTTGAAATTCTTGTATCTACAGATGATGGGGTAACTTGGTCTGAAGAATTGGAGGTAACCGGAGCTGATAGCCCATACAATGCTAAGTGGTCTTTTGATTCCGGTACCGGTATAGCCGAAGTAGCTTATGATGGTGACAATAACAAAACAACCTTTACTCCTGCAAGTGGTGGTTACAGAACAACTGATGGTTACTCAACGATGCGAATTACTAATTTGCCAAGCGTTGAAAAATTAAAAATTAAAATTTGGGTAAAGAATAATTCAGCTGATGAATATTGGATATTAGATGATGCTAAATTAATAGGGCGTAAAGCAACAATTTGGAATGGTGGAGCATGGACAAATGGTGCGCCTGATGAAGCTACCAAAATGATTATTGAAGATAACTATGATACTGCAAACGGAAATATACATGCTTGCGAATGTGAAATAAAATCAGGGAAAACCATTACGGTGAGCGATGGTAGTAACTTAGAAGTAGAAAAAAATATTATCAATAATGGAACGATTATAGTTAATAACGAAGGTAGTTTAGTGCAATATAAGTCAGATGCTGTTTTATCAGGTTATGGAATGTATCAACTTAACAAAACAAGTAAACCACTTAACAATGCTTCTGATTATGTATATTGGTCATCACCTTTAAATTCTAGCACTTTTTCATTAGGAGATATTATCAACAATGCTTGGGGATATTATAAGTTTGACCCGAATGAAGCTAATAACGGAACTAATTATCCGGGGTGGGTAGCTTTAAGTGCTACCGATATTCCGGTGCCAGGTTATGGATATGCTATTTCTGCACCACTTGGAACCAATGCAGGGACAATACTGACGCCGCAATTTATCAAAGATAGTGACCCATTTAATAATGGAAATATTATAGTAAACATTTATAAAAAAGGCGGACCGAATAATATTGGTGATTTTAATTTATTAGGAAATCCTTATCCATCGGCTATAGATTTTAATGCATTGGTTAATGATCCTGATAATGTATCGGTTAACGGTTCTTATTATTTATGGACAAATTGTGCCGGATTAAACGGTAATCACCATCAAGTAGGAGGTTATACGGTTTATGCAACTTCAGGTACTAATATTGCAGCTTGTGACTCTAACGGTGGAACAGCTCAAGCGGGACAATACATTGCGACTGCACAAGGATTTTTTATTGAAGCTAATACTGACAATAGTACTTTAACTTTCAAAAATGCACATAGAGTAACCGGTAATAATGATAATTTTTTAAACAGACCGACTCAAAATCATCATGTAGTTTGGTTAAATATGACTGATGATACCGGTAATTTTAATCAGATAGCAGTAGGGTTTTATCCGGATGCAACTGTTGGCTTTGATCGCTTATTTGATGCGCATTCAATGAGTGAAGGAACAGGTTATGCTTTATACGCCAAATACGGTGACCATAAATTGGTAATAGATGCACTGCCTGATACCGATATTGATAATACAATAGTACCTTTAGTGGTAGAAATATCTGCGATATCTAATCTGACATTTTCATTAGATCATCAATTTGGATTGGATAATTTTGATATACTACTGTATGATCATGATAGTCAAAATTATACAAATTTAAAAAATACTGATTATATGGTTAATATCAATGATGGTATTCATGAAGGACGTTTTGAATTGGTATTTCTTTCAACATTAAGCGTTGAAAATGAAAGTCTTACGAATGTAATTGTGTTGAGTCAGAATAAGGGTGTATTTAAACTTCAATCTGAAGTTGAAGGAGTTCTGATTAAAGACGTGAAAGTTTATAATATAAATGCCGGAATTTTGTTTGAAAAAAACAATGTTAATACTCAAAATACTGTGGTGGATTTAAGTAATTTATCAAACGGTAGTATTATTTTATTCAAAATTATAACTTCTGATAATAAAACTTTAGTTAAGAAAGCTATTAAGTTAAAGTAAAGATTTTATTTTGGAATTAATATGCAAACGAGCTGTTATCAGACGACAACAGCTCGTTTGTTTTAATCCGTATCGTCACGATTATGATACCTGGATTTTTTTAACTTTCTTTTGTTCTTCTTCTTTTTTAGGGATAATAATTTCTAATACACCATTTTTATATGTTGCTTTGATATTTTCTACATCAAAAATTTCTTCCGGTAAAGTAAATGAGCGTTGGAAGTTTTCATAACCAAACTCTTTCTTAACGATATTAGTACCTTCTTCAACTTTTTCAACTTCTTTATGAGCTGAAATAGTCAAAGTGTTATTTTCAACACTGATTTCAAAATCTTTTTTGCTTAATCCGGGAGCGGCAACATCAATGATTACTTCTTTATCATTCTCTTTGATATTAACAGCTGGAACAACTAATTGATTAGTTTCAACTTTTGCCAATTGATTAGTTAAGAAATCATCAAAGAATGATAAAATCGGATCGTTTATAGGTTTTCTAATTACTGGTTTCATATTTTTTTATTTTTTTGGTTAAACTCACTTATTGTCTATCAAATTAAATACCATTGTGTTTATTAAATTCATTTTACTAGCATCTTGTCATATAATGATGTCAAATTTTCATTTAAACTGAAATATTTGCATAATTCCTGAAAACATTCATTGTTGTGTTATATTAATTGTTATATTTGAGGCACTAAATACATACTAAAAATTAATATTATGAAAAAAATCAGCTTCTTCTTTTTAAGTTTATTTATGTTGACTTTAATCAATTGTAAAAAGGACGACAATAACGATGATGAAAATACTAATCAAAAAAAACCGGTTCCTGTAACTATTACAACCACATCATCAGCAACACGACCGGTTTCAGACTTAAAACCATTATTGTCTTTCAAGAATTTGATTCAAGCTTCCAGATCATCTCAATCAACATCAACCCAAAATTTTACTTATGATGGGCGTAGTATTACTAAAGTGACTACAACTTCAGGTAGTGACATAACAGTAGAGAATTATTATTATAAGGATATGAATAAAGGTTTATTAGACTCAATAGTAAGAACATTAAACGGACAATTCGATGGTAAAGTCATTTATGAAACAGCTAATGATCATATTACTGCAATGAGATATTATGATAACACTAATACAATGTTTGGGCAAATGACATTCTCAAATTATGATAGCAACGGACATCCTTCAAATGTAGGATACTTATATGTAAACCCTAATGGTAATATTGATATGACCGGAACAGTTACTTATGCTAATGATAATGTTCAATCTCTTGATTTATCAGGACAGTATATGGGTTATAACTTAACAATGACTGAACAATATACATACGATAATAAAAACATAGTATATCTTAATGTTGAAACACAATTAAGTCCTCTTTTTGCCAAAAATAATGTTACGCGTTTAGAAAGTAGTTTGGAAATGGCAGGTTCTTCCATTAGTCAAAGTATTTTAACTTATACATACACATATAATAATGATGATTACCCGGAAACTTCAGATATAACATCTATAATTATACAAAACGGAAATACAACTACTGAAAGTTCATCTCAAGAATTTACCTATGAGGACAAATAGTTAAAATTAAATTTTAATTATCTATGTTTTAAGCAGTGACTTGTAATAAGTCGCTGCTTTTTTATTAAAAAATGCCTAAAATTCTTTTTTATTTTTAAAACAAAGCTTACTTTTGAAACAAAAATTATAGATATGGAAAAATTAATAGAGCGTTTTATCAAATATATCAAAATAGATTCACAATCAGACCCCGAATCCAATACAACTCCAAGTACCGAAAAACAATGGAATATAGCTAAAATATTAGTTGAAGATTTAAAAAATATCGGTATGCAGGATGTCGAAATTGATGACAACGGCTATGTTTATGCTACCTTGCCCTCAAACATTGACAAAGAAGTACCGGTTATCGGCTTTATTGCACATTATGATACTGCTCCCGATTATAGCGGTGCTAATGTCAATCCGCAATTTGTTGAAAATTATAACGGTAGTGATATTGTTTTAAACAAAGAAAAAGGATTGGTTTTGTCGCCGGATTATTTTCCCGAGTTAAAAGATTATATAGGACAAACCTTGATTCATACCGATGGTAATTCATTACTTGGCGCTGACGACAAAGCCGGTGTAGCCGAAATAATGGATGCGATGGATTACTTAATCAAACATCCGGAAATTAAGCATGGAAAAATTCGTGTTGGATTCAACCCTGATGAAGAAATCGGTTTAGGGGCGCACAAATTTGATGTTGAAAAATTCGG
>JALWLE010000085.1 GCA_026996605.1 Flavobacteriales bacterium | reverse complement strand
TATTTTCAAGACTACATCACGCCTGTATTAACACCGGCGCTAACATCATCGGTAGGAAGCTGCGGCGCACCGCCAAAGCCCCCCAAAGTGTTTAAAAATGTCGATGCGTATCAATACGGTTTTGATTCGTATGTTGCCTACCAACTGACGGATCGTTGGTTGATTAAAGCCGATATGGCATTTACCAAAGCTTACGACATCACTTTAAATGAGCCGTTGGCGCAAGTCGCACCGCCCAATGCACATTTGGAAGTGAAATATGACACCGGCACCTATTGGGTAGATGTTCGTGGAGAATTAGTGGCTACCCAAACCGATTATGCACCGAGTTTCTTGGAGACCGAAACACCCGGACACAATACCATAGATTTGCGTTTGGGTTGGAAACCCTATAAGGGCTTATCTGTTGGGGGCGCAGTTCTTAATTTGACGGACGAAGCCTATTATAATCACTTAAACTTCGCTTTTAAAAATGCCGATGACTTAAACGGTCGTCACATTTTTGAACCCGGACGTAGTTTTAGTGTGTTTTTGAAATACAAATTTTAACCTAAACCTGTTAGGTCTTACAGACCTGATAGGTTTTGAACTAAAATCAATAAAAAGACCCAGCAGGTTGGTTAAACCTACTAGGTCAGCAAGACCTGTTAGGTTTTTAAAACCTGATAGGTCTAAAAACAATAAAAAGACCTAGCAGGTTAGTTAAACCTACTAGGTCAGCAAGACTTGATAGGTTTTGTAAACCTGTTAGGTCTAAAAACAATAAAAAGACCTAGCAGGTTGGTTAAACCTACTAGGTCCGGAGCAATAGAAAAAAACAATAACTAACAATTAAAAAAACAAAAATGAAAACAATTAAGAATATCACCTATTTATTAATCATAGCCGGTTTATTAAGTATGACGGCTTGCAAAAAGAAAGACGATAAACCCGTTAATACCCATGACGATGCTTACGGTGATGTCATTACCAAAAAAATGATGATGATGGGTAATGCCAAATACGTACCCATATTTTTTGCGGCAGCAGAAGGTATCGTAGAAGATGGTAGTAGTGTTAAAGGACCGGACGGCACCGTTTACGATTTACACGAATTTTGGGCAGGTCCCGGTAAATTAACCGGAAAGGGAACTGTTGGAAATAACCCGCCCCAAGCCGGCACTTATACTTTTACATTAAAATTTAGCGACGGTTATGTCAAAACAGTTACGGATGTATTGGAAGGTGAAGATACAACCGTGCCAACAATTTCCTATGTTTATCATAATGACACGACACCACAAACCATTGATGTCAGTTGGACGCCATCACCCGAAGCGGATTTTTATTGTATCAAAATGACGGACTTGGATATGGCAAACAACAAACCCTATTTTAAAGTCCCGATGATTGATAAATCAAGAAACTCATTTACTATTACATTAGACGGTAGTAATGGTTGGCTGCGACCTGTTTCCGAATTGCAAAACGGTACGGATTATTATATTGTTATTTCTGCTAAAAAAGTGGAGAGCGGTACACCTGTTACCGGCATGAGCAAGGATTTTGAAGTCAACGGTTGCAATAAAACAACAATAACATATCAACAATAGAATTATTAATATAGTTTGATTTTGGTTAATCAAAACAGCCATACCGGTATTTTTAAGATGAACCTTTAGCACGGTGTTCTCATTTTCTTAAATTTTTTCCGGTATGGCTTATCCAAACACCTGCAAAGCAGGCGGATATTTTTTTGCCAAAATTTGACTAACAAAGGTAAAATAAATTGAACAAATCATGAAGAATAAATTTATTATAATAGGCGTATTCTTTTTAAGTTTAATGGGGAATGCGCAACAAATCAATATTACAGGCAAAATAACAGATAGTCAAACCCAAGAAGCACTTATGGGCGTTAATGTGTTTGACCAAACGCAAAATAAAGGTACGGTTACCGATATAACCGGACATTTTTCTTTGACTAATTGCCAAGCAAACGATGAAATTATCATTAGTTTTTTGGGTTATGAAACTTTAAAATTTAAGGCGTATGAGTTGCCGGCTGTTATTGCGCTGAAAGCCAAACCCGACCAATTGGATAAAGTCGTGATTACAGCTGGCGGCGAACGACAACGCCGAAAAGATGTACCTATTTCCATTACGCAGATTTCCGCCAAAGAATTGGAAGAGACCAAACCCATTACTTTGGAAGAAGTCTTAAACAAAACCCCCGGCGTCATGATGGTCGATTTGGGCAACGAACAGCATTCTATGTCCATTCGACAACCAATCAGTTACAAAAGTGTGTTTTTGTATTTGGAAGATGGAATTCCTATTCGTACCACCGGTGTTTTTAATCACAATGCTTTGATTGAAATCAATCATTCGGCTTTAAAGAAAATAGAAATTATACGAGGACCTTATTCGGCTATTTACGGTAGTGGGGCTATCGGTGGTGCTATTAATTTCATAACCAAAGAGCCGTCTGCAACCCCACAATATCAAGTATATGCCATGGGTAATGATGTAGGTTATCGTAAAGTGGGCGCTTCGGCGTCCGGTAGTTTTAACAAAACCGGAGTATTGGCAAGTATTGATTACAGTGGCAGACGTGACGGCTATCGTGAACATTCCGACTATGATAAGGTATCGGCTTTTATCAAAATGAACAATCAGTTAAGTGACAAAACTTATCTGAAAACCGCTATCAACTACATAGACTATAAAACCGATATGACCGGCGGATTAGACAGCTTGTATTTTTACGGACAAGATTATACGTCGCAATACCGTTTTACTTATAGAAAAGTACAAGCGCTACGGTATTACACGCAGTTAATCAGTAATTTAACAGATGAACATCAAGTCAAAGCAAGTATTTTTGCTCGTTATAATTCGGTTGGACAAAATCCGCATTATCGTATCAAAGATGACTATAAACCATGGACACATACCGGTGACCCACATTTGGCGCACGGTGAAATCAATGAAAATGAATTTTATAGTGTCGGAACAATACTGGAAGATACTTACAAACTGAAAAAATGGCGTATCACCAAAGGTATTTCAGTGGATTATTCGCCTAATTCGTATTATGCCAAATATATTCGTATTCATAAAACAGACGATGCCATTTACGACACCTATCAAGAAACCGATTCATTAAAAACGGATTATAATGTTGATATTTTAAACATAGGGGTATATGCCAATGCAGAATATAAAGTTAGTCCGTCATTAAAATTGTTGGCATCGGCACGCTTGGATAATATCAACTATGATTATGCAAATAATTTAGATAGTAATGCTTATTCCGGCGCCCCTGATTCCAATAATTTTTTCAACGCTTTCACACCCAAATTCGGGGCGGTTTACCAAGTAAACAACAATTTGAGTTTTTATGCCAATTACAGCAAGGGTTTCCGTCCGCCTGAAGTAGGCGAACTGTATCGGGGCGTAAAAGTGCCGGTATTAGAGCCGGTTTATTATGACAACTATGAAGGCGGTTCATGGATTAGTTTATTTGACAAAAAACTTATTCTCGACTTGTCTTACTATGTCTTAAAAGCCGAAAATGAAATAATTTCGGTAAAACTGGATGACGGTTCACGGGTCAATCAAAATGTCGCACAAACCACGCATCAAGGTTTTGAATTCGGGGTGCAATATTTCGCCACCAAAGAATTTTCACTAAAAGTGGATGGTGCCGTCAGCACGCATAAATTTGATGTTTATACACCCAAAGGACACGATTATTCGGGTAACGAAATGCCCGGTGCACCTAAATTGATTATGAGTTCCGAATTAAAATATCATCCGGCGTTCTTAAAAGGTGCTTATGCCGGTTTGGAATGGTTCCACGTTGATCCGTATTATATGGACGAAGCCAATACCCAAAAATATGAAGGATATGATGTATTCAATTTGCGTTTAGGCAAGCGCTTTAATCAATTTAAAGTTTGGTTAAACGTTTTGAATTTAACCGATAAGCTTTATGCCACCAGTGCGAGCAAATCCGCTTGGGGAACATCTTATCGCCCGGGGGAAAAACGCTCGTTCAATTTGGGCGTTTCATATACTTTTAAATAATTTTTAAACCAAGACCTGCTAGGTTTTCAAAACCTGGTAGGTCTTTACAAATTAGACCTAAAAGGAAAAAAATGTTTTATAAAAAAATAATCTCATTAGTGGTCTTTATTATCATATTGCAATCCTGTCAAAATGCGCAACCGGTTCAATCTAAAAATAATCATAAGAGCATCAAGGACAGTGTTTTTGTTTTAACGAACCCTAATGTCAATTCGGAAGCGCCCTATCTTTTTAATAACGGCGACAAAATTATTTTGAATTGGACGCAAAGAGCGGAACACGACAAAAAAGACAATATTTTAAAATTTGCTTTTTTTAATCCTAAAACGCTACAATGTGATTCAATCATCAGTGTACCGGCATCTAAAGGCTTGCAAGACCATCTGGAAACCATGGCAAAGGTCGGGCTAAAAAAAGACGGAACTATTTTTGCGGTTTATCGTAAAAAATTACCAACCGATCGTTCGCGTTTTGGTGGCTTATTGTATTACGTAACTTCAAAAGATCAAGGTAAAACTTGGTCGAAGGAACTAAAACTAGTGCAAGATACAGCTTCTACCAGTCAATCCTTTTATGATATTGCCCAGTTGCCTAACGGGAATATGGGCTTAACTTGGTTGGACAGTCGCAGCAAGCGTCGCGGCAAAACATTGTATTTCGCACAAACCGATGCAAATAATGTGTTTGTGTTTAGCCAACAAAAACCGGTGGCGTTTTCCACTTGCGAATGTTGTCGTACCGATTTATACGTCGATGCACGCGGACAAATTCATATTGCCTACCGTAATTTAATAGAACCGGACGAACCCGGTTTTGACGGACAAGGATTTACGGAAATCCGTGATATGTATTATTTAAAGTCTGTTGATACCGCCAAAACATTTTCAAAACCTATCCCTATCAGTCGGGACAACTGGCATATAAACGGTTGTCCGCATACCGGACCATCTTTGGCATTTAACGGAAAAAAACTCGGGGCTATTTGGTTTACGGGAGCGCAGCCACAAGCCGGTTTATACTTTACTACCAAATCGGACGATCAAGCTTTTTTGCCACGAAAAAGTATTTCTATAGAAGGACGCCACCCGCAGATGATTGCCATGAATGGTAAATATTATGCGGTCTATGAGTTTTATTATGAAAAAAACGGTAAAGGATTTTACAAAATTGTTTTAGATGTTATCCAACCCGACGGACAACATCAAACACATGAAATCAGTAAGCCGTTGACGCAAAACAATCATCCTGTGCTGACACAAATATCAAAAGATCAAATTTTGGTAGCTTGGACCAATACGGATACGCGACATCCGAAGATTGTTTATAAAACGGTTGTGGTTGATGCGTTTACTAAATAAACCAAAAATCAACAGCGAGCAAATGCTCACTGTTTGGTTTGTTTGGTAAATATTTTATTTTTTAGATGTTGCTTACAAGATTCCTTGCACTTTCCACTTTCCCGCTTTCTACTATCTACTAACGTTTTTTTTCTTCAACTCTTCTTTAATCTTTTTCTGATAAAGAATAGCCGATTTGCGAGCGGCATCACTTATTTTGTCCATTAATACATAAATGGTATTTAAAGCCCGTCCACCTTCAAGATTTTTGGTACTCATTTTGACCATTTGCCAATCTGCTTGTATGGATTTTAGCTCTTCTGAAATATCAATGGTATTTTCACCCGAAAAGAAAGTTTGGTTCAAATCTTTTTGAAAATCGGTTTGACACCGACTAATTTCATTTTCTATAACAGGATCTTTGATGCCGGCAACTTTCATGCCGTATAGAAATGCTAATTGCTGTGCCAAAAGCTCCATATTGTTAGCAGCTTTTTGATACTTTAAAGTTGAAATTTTAGCAGATTTATTAATAGTATCAATAAGAATGTTGGCAGTTTTTAAATAGGATTGTAATGCTTTTAACAGACCGTGCATTTTTTGTTTTTGAGGCTTTTGAATCGCCAAAACTCTTAAATTTTTCCATTTATGGGCTAGTTCTTGAACCTGATCTTTAATTTCGGGATGGTCTTGGGCATATATTTCCAATCGTAATAAGCTAAATTCACCATTGGACAAATTCTCATCGTTTTCTTTAGAAACATAATTAACTTTCAAACCGCGATATAAATAATCTTTAACAATTTTGACAGCGGCTGTTCTAACATCAACAGCACTTTGCAAAGCATCACTGACATCCAACATTTCATCATATTGTGCCTGAATTGCCGGTTGCCATAATATACCGGATAGGAGAATAAAAACGTATTTTTTCATTTGTTTGTTTATTTTAACTCTAAAGATTATACATGAGTTTAATATTAAATAAATCTTTTATCTGAATTTATAAACTTTTATTATAAAAGTAGGTATTATTAACCTATTTGGTTGTTTGAATAAGGTACTTAAGTAATTTAAAAGTCTTATTAGTATAAGAATAATCATAGGCATACATCATTTTCGGATTAAATTTTTCTTTTTCCAATAAGCGATCGATAGATTCCAAAGTAGTTTTTAAATCAGGGATTAATGCTTTTGCTTTAGGATTTAAATGTTTAAATTTTCCTATTCTCTTCAAGTTCTTTCTCATATTACCTATATCAATGTTAAAAAAACTAAGTTCTGAAAAATTTATAGCATATTTTAAGACATAAGCTATAGCTATTTCATCTGTTTTTTTACCATTATGAACAGCCAACTGTCCAATTTCAATTCTTTTTTTAAATTTTGAATATTCAGGATGTTTATTAAATATATCCTTATTAAGTTGTTTGATATACTTTCCGAGTCGTTGAGTTTTAACAACCAAAGACCTGTAATTGTCTTTTTCAAAATCGGTAATATTAACGCGATAAATATTCCAAAAATTTTGAAGTTTTAAAAAATCGTTTTTAATTTTAATATCATAAGGAAGATGTAAAATGATATAGGATAAATTATCATCAAATAAGGCGATACTTTTGTCCATATCAGCCATACTTTTTTTCTTAAATGTATTAGTTTTAATAAAGATAAAATTTCTTAAAAAACGATTGGTTAACAACTCGTTTTGTAATAATTTTTCACTAAGAACATCTAGTGGATTGTCTGAAATTTGAGCATTTACCGGTGAATAATTTATACCAATAAATATAGTAAATATAAGAAGATATATTTGTTTCATAAGCAAAATTTTATAATGATTAAAAATCTCTTAACCATTCTTTTATATATGCATTTTTGATATTTTTTAACTTAAAATCGATAGCGGTTACTAAACTGAATACCGTTTTAGGATTTTTCACCATTTGACTTAACAGATTGGCTTTTAGAAAATTCCAATCAACAATAATATCAGCAAAACTCTGTCCGGCAACAGGATCGTTTAAAAACGTGTTACTTTTAGTTTTTAAAAATTGATTGACACTTTCAATATTTTTTTTATACTCATGTTGAAAACTCTTACTCAATCCGAGATAATTGGCATAGTAACTCAAATTAATTTTTTGAATTAAGCGACGTAAATTTTGAATATCATTGTATTTATTAATATTTTTTTCAGGCAAATCATAAACTTCACGCATTTTTATAACCATATCCGAAACCAAACGGTCAAAGGTATTAATCTCAAAAAATAAATTTGTAAATTCTTTGGGCGTGAGAGTTTGGGTAAGTTTATTATTTAGTTTAAACCAAACATCTTTAATTTTTTTGAGTTTAGAAACAATTTGTTCATTACTTTCATTAATATCAATATTACTCAAATTCTCAGATATCATTGCCATGGCAAAATCTAATTCTTTTCCCGCTTGTTCTTTTTTAAGGTTATAAATCAAATACAACTTATCTTTAGCAACCATCTGAGTATAAATTTGTATATCAATAGCATTATCATATAAGGCTATCTTAGGCAGATCGTCATCAAATTGTGCATTTATCAATGCCGGAAACATTATGGCGAACAGAATGAGGAAAATTTTGTTCATATCAAAAATATGTTTTTTGTTGTTTGCAAAGTTACTTAATTTTATAATATCTTTATCAAGTCTAAAAAATATATAAAAGTTGCAACCGATTCGAGAAATAACAAAGACCTTGCCAAACAGCCCTGGCGTATATCAATTCATTGATAAAGAAGATGTTATAATATATGTCGGAAAAGCCAAAAATCTTAAAAAGCGTGTCAATTCTTATTTTAATAAGCATCAAATCGGTAAGACAAAACTTTTAGTAGAAAAAATAAGCCGTATAGAGCATATTGTAGTTGAAACGGAAACGGATGCTTTGTTGCTTGAAAATGTATTGATAAAAAAACACCAACCAAAGTATAATGTCCTACTTAAAGATGATAAGACTTATCCTTGGATTTGTATCAAAAAAGAAGCTTTTCCACGCGTATTCCTGACACGAAGTTTGGTTAGAGACGGTTCGGAATACTATGGACCTTATCCGTCGGTTAAAACAGCACGCAACTTGTTAGACTTAATTCATCAGTTATATCCGATTCGTAGTTGTAAATTGAATCTCAATCAGAAAAATATTGCTGCCGGAAAGTTTGATGTTTGCCTTGACTATCATATCGGTTTGTGCAAAGCGCCTTGTGTAGGTTTACAAACGGAAACAGATTATTTACAAGACATCAAGCAAATCAGACAAATTATTAAAGGAAATTTTAAACCGGCTATACAATATTTTACAGAACAAATGCAAACTTACGCTGCCAATCTCGAATTTGAAAAAGCACAGGAAATCAAAGAAAAACTAGCATCGCTTGAAAATTATCAAGCGCGTTCCACCGTGGTCAATCCGGCTATCAACAATGTTGAAGTTTATAATATTGTGTCGGATGCCGCTTATGCTTATGTCAATTTTTTACAAGTCGGTCACGGTGCCATTATTCGCTCACATACAATTGAACTGAAAAAGAAACTGGACGAAACAGACGAAGAGCTTCTTGAAATAGCAATAGTGGAAATGCGCAAACGTTTTAAGCTGCATTCCAAAGAAATATATGTTCCTTTTGTCTTAGAACATCTTAAAGATGTCAAACAGAGCATACCGCAAAAAGGCGATAAAAAACGCTTATTAGAACTGTCCAAACGCAATGCCGTTTATTTTAGATTAGAAAAAATTAAACAGTTACAACTCACCGATCCTGACAAACACGTGAACCGCTTAATGAAGCAAATGCAGCAAGATTTACGTCTTCCCGTAGAGCCGCGACATATCGAATGTTTTGATAATTCAAACATGCAAGGCACTGAGCCTGTGGCGGCTTGTGTGGTGTTTAAAAACGGCAAACCCAGCAAAAAAGATTACCGACATTTTAATATCAAAACGGTCAAAGGTCCTGATGACTTTGCTTCGATGACCGAAATTATTGAAAGGCGCTATAAACGTTTATTGGATGAAAAAGCCCCATTACCGCAACTCATCATCGTAGATGGCGGTAAAGGGCAACTATCAGCCGCAATTAAAAGTTTGAAAAAATTGGGGCTTTACGGCAAAATATCTATTATTGGCATAGCCAAACGATTGGAAGAAATTTACTATCCCAACGATTCTGTTCCTTTGTATCTCGATAAAAAATCGGAAACTTTACGTGTTATTCAAAAAGCCCGCGATGAAGCGCATAGGTTTGGAATTACTTTTCATCGTAAAAAACGTAGAAACAGCACTTTACAATCTGAATTGGAACAAATTTCCGGTATCGGCAGCAAAACCATATTGAGTTTACTGAAACATTTTAAGTCGGTTAAGCGGGTTAAAGCGGCATCCTTAGAAGATTTGACAGCAGTAGTTGGCAAGCATAAAGCTAAAATTTTGTGGGAATGGTTTAGTAATATTGAGGATATGAGGAATTGAGGACATAGATCACTGATTGTTCCGATGATAATCGGAATGTATTGAGGTGACCGGATTTTGATGAATTGATAAGTAAATCACTGGGGCAGGGTGGCTGAATACTGTGAGTGCAACGAGCAGTGTGCCGAAGCCACCGAAATAACCGGATATGAAATTGAAAAAAAATGTAACGGTAATAATAGAAACAAACCTTTGAGTACCGTAGGTACGACACCTTTGTAAAATAAAACCAAACAAATAGATATCATCGATAAAAGACAAAAGGTCGAATAGTTTCCGAAGATGATTGTTGCACCGGAAATATGGTAAGCAACGATTGTGGTATAATTTATAAACTTTCAATTTTCTACCTATTTTCAACTAATTCCGTATTTTTGCCATAAATAAAATAAATATCATGATAAAATACTTACACAGTTCTTGGGCATATTTGGTTATTTTAATGTTTGTCATTACCCTGATTAATTATTTTTGGGCTTATATTAAAAACAAAGTTTTCGATTATAATCGCGAATTTCGTTTGGCAAGTTTCACTTTGATTGTTTTTAGTATCCAGATTATTATAGGTTTGATCACATGGTTTACATCGCATTATTTTGAAGGAATTAAACACGGACAAATGGGGCTTTATATGAAGCATGCTACAGATCGTTTATTGGTTTTGGAACATCCGGTTATGATACTTATTGCTTGGTTTTTAACTTTTTACGGATTTAACCGAATGAAAAAAGCCATAACATCCAAAAAGAAATATATGGCAATCATTTTGTTTTACGGACTCTCATTTTTATTGATTTTAGGGCGTATTCCTTGGCAAAATTGGTTGTCTTAATCATAAAATTATAGAATGAAACGCAAATTAAAGAATCATGAATTAAACAGGATTAATGTAGAAGCGTTTAAAAAAGCATCAAAAATTCCCGTTATTGTCGTATTAGATAATATCAGAAGTTTGAATAATGTCGGCTCGGTTTTTAGAACCTCTGATGCTTTTTTGATAGAAGCTATTTATCTATGTGGTATAACTGCCAAACCGCCCCATAAAGATATTCACAAAACCGCTTTGGGCGCTACCGATTCTGTTGATTGGTACTATTTTGAGACAACCAATAAAGCTGTTGAAAATTTAAAGAACAATAATGTAAGCATTGTCAGTATCGAACAAGTTGAAGAAGCTATTCCTTTACAGGAATTTGAAGTAGAATCCGGACAAAAATATGCCTTAGTATTTGGTAATGAAGTTAAAGGAGTACAACAAGATATCATCAATCAATCGAATTTTTGTATTGAAATTCCACAGTTTGGTACCAAACATTCTTTAAACATATCGGTAAGTGCAGGAGTTGTTTTATGGGAATTTGTTAAAAAAATCAAACTATCATTAAAAAAATAAAAAAAATATTGTATTTTTACCGCAGTTTAAATCTAAAACATTCAATTATGTATCCAAAAAAATACCCCAAATCACTTATTTTGATTCATTGGTTAACCCTTATTCTTCTTGCCGTAGTTTTTTATATTGGCACAACTTTGGAAGATTTTGAGTTTAATGAACAAAATATGAACCGCTACCGGGTACATGCCATTTTAGGCGTTAGTATTGCTATTTTGACTATTTTCAGAATTTTTATCAGGCGACGCAATTTGGATAATCTTCCACCTGACATTACATATTACAGTCCAGCACATAAAACTTTTGTCAAAATAGTCAATTATCTACTTTATATTCTCTTGATTTTTGTTCCATTAGTAGGTTTTGTTATGGTTTACCAAACCGGTGCTTTATCTTATGATTTAGGAGGGGCTTTTCCTACCGGTGCTGAATTTGATGAAAATTTAGAAATTTTACACAAAATTACTGTTTTCAGTCTATTGGGTTTGATTGTTATTCATGTTGTAGGGGTTATTCTTTACAAGATCAAAACAGGAGATAATCTGATAAACAGAATGCTGCCATAGCGGTTTTTGATAAGGTTATTATCGTTTGTTAAAAGAATTTTTTCTGTTAAGAAAATCAAATTGGTTTATTTGGTTAATAAAATATTTTTTGTAATTTTGCAGCCAATTCAGATTAAACCTCTGACGAGAATCGTGAATGTTTATTTGGATGAATTATAAAATGCATTAAAAATGGATAGCTTAATTAGATTTGTTCAAGATGAACTGATTGAAAAAAAAGAATTACCTAAATTTGGAGCCGGAGATACAATTACGGTTTATTACGAAATTAGAGAAGGTAACAAAACCAGAACTCAGTTTTTTAAAGGTGTAGTAGTACAACGTCGAGGTAGTGGTGCTACAGAGACTTTTACCATTCGTAAAATTTCTAATGATGTTGGTGTTGAAAGAATTTTTCCTATCAACATGCCTACACTTCAAAAAATTGAAGTTAACAAATATGGTAAAGTTCGTAGAGCGCGTATTTTCTACTTTAGAAATTTACGCGGTAAAAAAGCCCGTATTAGAGAAAAAAGAAACGTTAAGAAAGCTTAATCAATTTTTAATAATTGAAAATTAAAAAGTCCGGCAATGCCGGATTTTTTAATTTATAGACATAAAAAAATGCCGGATACTTCTCCGGCATTTTTTTATAATTTTTACTGATTTACATCATAGGCATACCGCCACCTCCCATTGGAGGCATAGCAGCACCGGCATTTTCTTCTTTAATGTCGGTAATAGCAGCTTCGGTTGTCAGAATCATTCCTGAAACAGAATTGGCATTTTCAAGTGCCACACGTGTTACTTTTTTAGGATCAATGATACCGGCTTTAAACATATTGACATATTGGTCATTTTTGGCATCATAACCGAAATCACCTTTACCTTCCGATACTTTTCCTACTACGATAGCACCTTCTTTACCGGCATTATTAACAATTTGACGCAAAGGTTCTTCAATGGCGCGTTCTACAATTTTGATACCGGTTTCTTCATCTTTATTATCAGCTTTGATTTTTTTAAGCGCATCTTTTGCTCTGACCAACGCAACGCCACCACCTGAAATAATACCTTCTTCAACAGCAGCTCTAGTTGCATTAAGAGCATCTTCAACACGATCTTTCTTTTCTTTTAATTCAACTTCAGAAGGCGCACCGACATACAACACAGCCACACCACCGGCTAATTTTGCCAAACGTTCTTGTAGTTTTTCCTTATCATAATCGGAAGTAGTGGTTTCAATTTGTGCCTTGATTTGTTTAATGCGGGCTTCAACATCTTCTTTTTTACCGGCACCGCCGACAATAGTCGTGTTGTCTTTGTCAATGGTAATCCTATCCGCTTGTCCGAGCATATCTAAATCTGCATTTTCCAAAGTAAAGCCTCTTTCTTCCGAAATAACCGTACCACCGGTCAAAATGGCAATATCGTCGAGCATAGCTTTACGTCTATCACCAAATCCGGGAGCTTTAACGGCAGCAATTTTTAAAGTACCACGCAGTTTGTTTACGACTAAAGTTGCTAAAGCTTCACCTTCTACATCTTCAGCTATAATCAACAAAGGTCTACCGGTTTGAGCAGCTTTTTCTAAAACAGGTAACAAATCTTTCATGGTTGAGATTTTCTTATCCACTAATAAAATCAGCGGTTTTTCAAGCTCAACTTCCATTTTTTCGTGATTAGTAACAAAATAAGGTGACAAATAGCCACGATCAAACTGCATACCTTCAACCACATCGACATAGGTTTCCATTCCTTTGGCTTCTTCAACAGTAATGACACCGTCTTTGCCAACTTTACCGAATGCATCAGCAATCATCTCACCAACGCTACTATCATTGTTTGCAGAAATAGAAGCAACTTGTTTGATTTTTTCTAAATCATCTCCAACCGGAACAGCTTGTTTTTCGAGGTCTTTAACCAGAGCTTTGGTAGCTTTGTCCATACCGTTTTTAAGATCTTGCGGATTAGCACCGGCAGCCACGTTTTTCAAACCTTCTTTGACCATGGCTTGTGCCAAAACAGTAGCGGTTGTCGTACCGTCTCCGGCTAAATCATTGGTTTTAGAAGC
>JALWLE010000084.1 GCA_026996605.1 Flavobacteriales bacterium | reverse complement strand
TTGCCGGACATTTTTACGGACAAGGCGCCCCTTATATTTTAACCCGCGAGCATTTGCAAGCCCCCGACAATCGCATCAAGGTGGTAGGCGACATCAGCTGCGATATCGATGGACCGGTGGCTACTACTATTAAAGCTTCAACCATTGCCGACCCCATTTACGGTTACGATCCCGCTACCGGACAAGAAATTGATTACAAAGATGATAAAGCCATTGCTTGCATGACGGTGGATAATCTGCCCAATGAAATTGCCCGCGATGCGTCAGAAGGCTTTGGTCAAAACTTTGAAAAATATATCATTCCGGCATTTTTTAACGGTGATAAAGACGGGATTTTACAACGCGCTAAAATGACCGAAAACGGACAACTGACCGAACGGTTTAAATATCTGCAAGATTATGTCGATGGTAAGGAATAACCGGAGTTGTATTCAAGTGATTTTGATGCCATGACGCATATGAAATCAACATAAAATATAAACCTTGGGCATCAACAATTTCCGTTATATTTGTAAGGTGAAAATATGGCTGACATACTATTTTTTCTTGCTTTTCTTTGTAGGGGAATATTTATTTGGGCAAAACACATCGTTATTACATAATCAAATGTTGTCGGCAGATGTTAATTTGGGTTATAATTTGTCACGTATCAAATCCAATTATGTGTTTGCCCAAGAAATGCCGTATTCCTTTCAAATCAATTGGCACCGAGCTAACTATTATGATCAAAACCTGCTAAACAAATATGCTTATTCTGATTTCGGCGTTAGTTTTTTGTACCATGATTTTAGAGACAAGGTTTTAGGTAAAAATTATGGTTTGTATGGTTTTTTGTCTTACTATTTAATTAAGCCACAACAAGGGTTTCAACTATCATTTCGTTTATCTCAAGGTGTGGCTTATAATACACATCCGTATGACAAACAAAATAATTCTAAAAACCAATTGTTCGGGTCGCATTGGTTATTCCCGTTTGATATTGGTTTATATCTGAAAAGTCCGAAAATCTATCAAAATTGGCGGTTACAATTGGGGTTGGCAATCTTTCATTATTCCAACGGAAATTTACAATCACCCAACTATGGTGCCAACATTCCGAGTATGACTATCGGGTTACTGTATGACGGACGTTCAGGTATAATTTTGCCCAAAAAACAAACACCGGAATATGATGAAAAATGGCAATATCTCGGCTTTTTACGTTTTGGAATCAACGAATCTGATTATTATGACAGCGGACAATTTCCGTTTTTTATTCTGGGATTTCAGGTAGAAAAACATCTGAATTTCAGGCATAAAATCAGTTTTGGTTTAGAATTGTTTGTCTCTTATTTTTTAAAGGAACAAATTCGCTATGAACACTTTGCCATGCCCGAATATCATTTGGACGATATTCCCGATTTTAAACGCATAGGTATTTATGCCGGACATGAATTTTATTATAAAAAATTCGGTATAGATATTTGTGCCGGCTACTATATTTATTATCCTTATAATTTTGAAACAAGATTTTATAATCGCTTGGCAACCAAGTTTTATATCAATAAACACTGGCGACTATTATACGGGCTGAAAGTACACGGTATCAATAGAGCCGAAGCTATGGAATTCGGGTTGATGTATCGGATATAGTTGAAAGTTATACTTCGACAGGTTCAGTAACCCTGTAACCGAAGTAGAAAGTTAAAAGTACGAAATGACTTATGTAAAGCGAAATCGTACTATTAAAACAGAGTAAGCTCTTTATTAATAGAATAATTAATAAAAAATGAAACAATTATTATACATATTACTGTTAACCGGCTTATTGAGTGCTTGCAACAAAACGCCGTTTACTTGTAAGTTTTCAAAAGAACGCATGACAAAACAAATTGATTTACAAGCAATTGACACGATTGAAGTCAATCCGTTAGTGCAACTTAAAATATATGATACAACTGTAAATAAGATGCAGATTGAGGTCAGTAAAGACGTTTGGAAAAATATAGATTATAAAATTGTTAATCGAAAACTAATCCTGACCAACCAAACCGATTGTTTGATAGAAAATGAAGATGCCGTTGCTGATGTTACGTTGTATGTTGAAGATATCAAATGTTTGATAGCCAATACGGATATGAAAATTACATCGGGAAATACATGGCAATTTAATCAGCTTGATATCATTTGTGAAAACAATCGAACCGGCACAAACAATATTGCAGATTTTGATTTAAAAATCAATATGAATCGTCTTAAAATAACAGCTAACGGTACTAGTATTTTCAATGTAAATGGTACTTGTAACGACTTGTTTGTCGGATTTTATGGGGTTAATCCAATTTTTAAAGGTCGAAACTTTATCGCTCAAAAAATCAGAGTTTACCAACGTAGTGATGCCGATATGCACTTATATCCGGTACAGGAAATTACAGGTGACTTATTTGGTTACGGTGATATTTACTTGTATCATCGTCCACCAGTGGTTAATATTACGGAACATTATGCCGGTCATATTTATTTTGTAAATTAGCGATTCAATTAACAAACTCATGAGTCCAAAAAAATCTAATAAACAACAAGGTGGCGTAAAAATTCCACGTATAATCATCCAAATCGGTAAATTTTTACAAGCTCTCTCTCCTGCTTTAGCTACTAAATATGTCCGATTTTTATTTCAAAAGCCCATTAAACACAAAACGCCCGAAGCCGAAAAGCCATGGGCAAAAAAAGCAGATATTTCCTTTCTTGCTATTCCTGAAATTGACAAATCCATAGCGGTTTACCGTTGGGGCAATGGCAACAAAAAAGCATTGGTGGTACATGGTTGGTCGGGACGTGCTACACAAATGTTTAAAATCATTGATGCATTGCTAAAACAGGGTTATACAGTTATCAGTTTTGATGCACCGGCTCATGGCAAATCGACCGGCAACAAAACCATGATGCCCGAATTTATCAAAAGTATTGAAACCGTTGCTGAAACTTATGGACCTTTTGATGTAGCCATAGGACATTCTATGGGTGGCATTGCACTGTTGAATGTTCAAGGTAATCGCTCGATTTTTAAAAAATTGGTGATTATCGGAGCGCCGGATTCTATTTTTAATATTTTTAATAATTTTGTTAAACTCTTGGAACTCAAGCCTATTGTGGCTGAAAAACTGATTGCTGTATTTGAAAAAATTACAGGTAAATCTATATTTGATTTCCACGGCAGCGCCCAAACTAAAAAAATCAAAGAACCGGTGCTGATTGTCCATGATGAAGATGATAAAGAAGTACCGGTTACCGATGCGCTTAACAATTACAAACAACTCAAGAATGGTCAAATGCTCAAAACCAAAGGACTTGGGCATAGTCGTATTATGAAAAATAAGGCGGTTGTCGATGGAATAATCGATTTTATAAACAAAAAAGACTAGAAATGCAGCGACTTTTAGTAATCGTTTTATTATTTTTTGCTCTAATTTTATCAGCTCAAAATCCTAAACAATACAATTTACTTCATTTAGACGCTGATATACATATTAATCCTTATGAAAAAACGGTTTCCGGAAAACTGACTTACCGGTTACAGTTACTTAAAAATACGGATAGCATTGTTTTAGATGCCCCCGGTATAAATATTAAAAAAATTAAAATAGGTTGTTTTAAAACATATTTTTATCAAGCCGATAAAGTATTGATAATCAATAAAAAATTAAAAAAAAATAAAACTTACAGATTACACATTACCTACCAAGTACAGCCCCATAAAGCTATGTATTTTGTCGGTTGGAACAAAGGCGGACGTAAACAAATTTGGACACAAGGACAAGGTAAAGATAACAGTCATTGGCTACCCACCAATTCAGATCAAAATGACAAATTTACTTGGCATTTTAAGATTTATTTTCCAAAAGATTATCGGGTTATTTCAAACGGAGAGTTTCTTTCAAGTCAAACAATAAATGACAGTATTGCGATTAGCGAATTTCAACAAACTCAACCGGCACCTGCCTATTTGATGTTTATTGGTGCCGGTAAATATGCCGAACAAAGAATCCTTACGTGTAAGGGAATTCCGGTATATAATTACCAATATCCAGACAAACTTTCAAATGATAAAACTTATTACAAAACCCAAACTATATTCGATGCCGTAGCAAAAGAAATCGATTTTGCTTATCCTTGGAAAAATTATAAGCAAATTCCCTGTCGTGATTTTTTATATGGCGGTATGGAAAACGTATCCGCTACAAGTTTTAACGGTGACCGCTACGTGATTGACAGTATTGATTTTAACGATGTCAATTTTGTTAATGTCAGTGCCCATGAACTCACCCACCAATGGTTTGGTGATTTGGTTACCGGAAAATCGTCTGCAGACCATTGGTTACACGAAGCTTTTGCGACCTACTATGCCCGTCTGATTGACAGGAAAATTTTCGGTAAAAATTATGTGGACTATCAAATTTACCAATATGATCGCCAAATCATTGCCCGTCAAAATACAGATACGATACCCTTGCATCGTCCCAATGCGAGCAGTTTAACCTATTATCAAAAAGGGGCAAAAATCATAGACATGTTGCGACAAAAATTGGGTGAGCAGAATTACCGTAAACTGATTAAAACCTATTTTAAACGTTTTGCTTATGGCAATGCCGGTACACAAGATTTTAAAAACTTGCTATATGAAATAACCGGCGATAGCTTACCACAATTTTTTAAGATTTGGTTTGAAGATTACCGAATTCCGAAATTTGAGTTGGTGCAACATCGTGACAGTATCATTTTTAAAGAAAACTTATATCAATTACCCCTTGATTTTCTGATAATTACAGATAAAAACTCTTATCGGATACAAAAATATAAGAGTTTTAAATTACCGGATTATCAAACTGTTAAAACGGTTATTCCCAATCCTGACAATCAAAAGTTGTATGATGTACATTTTATCAAATCTGATGATTGGATCAAAAATCAAATTTTGTTAGCACCTGATTTTATAGATCGTTATAGAGCATTGATACAAATACAAGATTGGGATTTTGACCGAAAAGACTTTATTTTTCAAAAACTAATCAACCGCCAAGAATATTTTCCTGTTTATCAAGAAATCATCAAACAAATTAAAACGGATTTAAACGAAACACACATACAAATGTTAGCAAAATTGTTTCAAAAGGGTTTAAAAACCCGCCAGCAATTAGCCATACAGTTAGATAGCATTCCGGTTAAACTCAAAAAAAATTACCGGTCTTTACTTGATGATGCTTCATACATTACCAAGCAAACGGCACTATGGCATTATTGGGTACAATTTCCGGACGAACGAGAAGAAATTCTCAATAAAATGCAAAACATCAAAGGCGGTAATGACAAAGCTTTTAGAATGACTTGGCTCTCTTTGGCGCTGATGACAGAAAATTACAAAATGTCTGAAAAACAA
This sequence comes from Flavobacteriales bacterium, assembly GCA_026996605.1. Lineage (GTDB taxonomy): Bacteria > Bacteroidota > Bacteroidia > Flavobacteriales > Flavobacteriaceae > WGBX01. Next base: position 38,216 of record JALWLE010000084.1, on the reverse strand, counting down.
AACTTTATAAAGGAATTAGTAGCTTATAGTTCACCAAAATATAATATGCTCATTCGCTTAAACGCTTTTGATATGTTGATGCAAATACGATTAATCGATACCGAAGTAATTGAAAATATATTTGATGCTTCCTTCCATTTTAATTGGCGTTTGCACCAACCGGCAAGGCGTTATTTGAAAATATTATATCAAGATGACCGCTATCGTCTATTGATAGATAGAAAATTGAAGACTTTGAGTGAAAAACAACGAGCATTTTTTAAGAAATTTTTTAAAGATTGATTATTTTTACGGTTCTATAACGTAATTTGGAAAAGGATATGCTATCAAATAGTATTAAATATAATTTGAATTAAGTTTTTACCAAATGGTAAAATGTGCTTTGTATTCGTCATAAAACTCTTTAAAAAACAAGCGCAACATGGTATAGGTCGGGACGGCAATGATCATACCTAATACGCCGAATAAAGTGCCGGCAATCATTATTACCAAAAAAATTTCCAATGGATGTGCTTTAACGCTTTTGGAGTAAATCAAAGGCACATCGACAAAGGCATCCCATAGTTGCACCAAGATATAACCTATGGTGATGTTTTGCGCAAGATGAATCAAGCCACTGCTATCTAAAACATTAAGTTGAGATGTCATTGACAGACTCACGATTAAAATCCAACCGACTATGGGACCGATGTATGGAACCAAATTCATCAATGCTGCCAACAGGGCGATAAAGGTCGCATTTTCAACGTCTAAGATGTTTAACAAAACGGTATATAAGATGAAGATGATGGTGATTTGTAAACTAATACCGATAAAATATCGCGACAATAAATCTTTGATCTTAGTAAAAACTTGTTTAAAGCGTTCTTTGTCGTTGTCTGGGATGAGTTTAAAAAGAAAATTTGCAGTTAATTGGCTGTCTTTCAGCATGAAAAAGGATATAAAACTCACGGCAAAAAAGCCAACAATAAGATTTCCCAAAATACTGATTACCGGATTAATCAATTCGGGTAAAATTTTTAAATTAATTTCCGAAAACAAACTTTCCAAAGTAAAATTGTCTAAAAAAACCATATTTTTTTGATGTAAATAGGTTTTGATATTTTCTAACAACAAATTCATTTTTTGTTGAAAACCATGAATGTCCAATGCCGATAAATTTTGTGCTTGACGGATAACCAGCGGTACTAAAATAGCCAGTAAAATTCCAAAAATGCTAACAATTAACAACAAACTTAAAGCACTTGCCAAAGTATCTTTCAGTTTGAGATATTTGATAAGCATTTTTTTAACGGGACGTCCTATTAATGAGACGACTAAAGCAATTAATAGATAAGCAATAACTACTTTAATTTTGTATAAAAACCATACCAGCAATATTACTGCTAAGAGTGAAAAAACAGCTTTAACGATGCCTTTGGCTATGATATTAGATTGATTGTTTTCCATTTTTTTGATGAATTGATGATTTTTTTGCTTAAGATACAATTAAGTTTTTTAATGATTACTCATTGCTTCAAATGATATTTCTGCTTTATATTTTATTAATTGATGATTTTTTCTGATTAATAGACAATTTGGTACTTTTATGTTTGTTTACTACTTAAAACTTTATTTTTGCTTATGATTTGAGGAATTGAGGACTTTATTTACTTCAAAGAAAATTATGTTATTTTATGTTTGATTACTGCTTCAAATTTTATTTCTACTTACATTTTTAGGAATTGAGAATTTATTTCGTTATTTGTCATTTCGAACGAGTGAGGCACGAGCGAGGAGAAATCTCTATTGTTCATTTTTAATTAATTTTTTAAATTTTCAATTAAACAAAGTCTGATCCAGAACTTTAAAATCTATACTTTTATCTTTATTGATGTCGTATCGTAAGAGCATTTCACCGCTGTATGTTCCGTCAGAAAAGCGGGCAATAATCCATCGGTTATTTAGTATTTTGACTTCTGTTATTTTCATAGCACCTGCCATACCGTCAAATGGCACCAAAGGGTTGTTACCTTCGGTTTCGTTGGTTTTCATCAAAGTATCAATGATATATTTTTGCCAATCTGTTTGGTCGTCAATATCGGTTAAATATTTAACAGCTTTCTCATTGCCGTTTAATGAAAACTTATCAGCCGCTTCGAGGGCATTAATTTTGTTTTGAAAGCCTACGATAGAATCTTCCAATTTAATAGCATATTGTATATTGTTATCATAGCCTTCATTGGTTTCTTTCAATTCTTTTTTTAATGCCGTATTTTCCTTAATCAAACGATAGGAATTATACATAAAAAAGCCACTGACAATTCCCAGAAAAACGATTATATATAATTGCCGGTTTTTCATAGTTAAAAAATTTGCTTTAAAGTTACGTAAAAAAATAACCCGATTAAAAAGTTTTTTAACCGGGTTGTAAAATCTATTTTAGAAAAAAATTAAACTGATAATTCTTTTTTGGCTCTTGCCGCAATCACACGGTCATAAACTACCAGTCCTACAATAGTAATAAGCCCGATACCGGCTATAATATACCATATTTGACTGGGCTGATAGGTATCCCAAAGATGTTGGGTTAATTGATCCGGTGTCATATTTAAAGCATCTGCTGCTTTATGAATCAAATCATTTTTTGAAAATTCACCGCTTAAAGACAAATTTTCTACACCGTGATTTTTTGCATATTCCTTTATTTGTTTTACGACCGGTTTCCAATCTTTAATTTGTTCTTCCGGAGGTATAAACTTTAAAACTTCTTCTACATTAATAGCTTTCAAAGTATGCAATTTTTCAATAAAAGCTTCTTTACTTAATGGTGTTCCTACGTCAGGCAATTGAATGCCTTTTTGTGATAATAAATTTTTTAATAAACTGACTTTATCGGCAAATTTTTCATATAAATCACCGGTAATCCATTTAGTTAGCAGATTGGCAAATGCAATAGGTAAGAAGTAAGTTCCCATATATAAGGCTTCTTTTCCTTTTGGGGAAATTTTAGCGATATAGTCAGAGAATTTAGGGTTAGAGGTCATTTCACCGATAGCGAAAATAAAGATACCGAAAATAGTATAAAAGACATTGTTCGTATAGAATGATAAAGCAATACCGATAATAGCAATTAGAATACCTGACATCATGGCGCTGATAGGTTTCCATTTAAGTATGATGGTTGAAATAATCATTTGAAAAACTACAATGAAGAAAGCATCCAGATTGACAATCATTTCCGGATTGACACCACCCTCTTTATTTTTAAAGAAATCGGCAAACCATTGCGGGATAAATGCTGCGTTGTCTAAAAAATCTCCAAGCGGTTTGGTATTTACCCAATCTTCAATAAATGTGGGAAGCGTGTAAAATAATTGGTTAAACATCAACCAAAATCCAATCATGATTAACAACAAGAGTGTCAGTTTCATATCGGATAAAGCTTCAACAATGTTTTTGAATGAACGTGAAATACTTTGACCGAGGGATTCAGTTGTTTTTTCTCGGTTGGGTTCTTTAAAAACAAATAAAACCAAAATCATGTTAATAGCTATTGATGTGGCTGCCATTATAAACACGATTTTCCAACCGTAATGATCTCTTAATTTGGCAGAAAATAAAGGTCCGAAAAATCCACCGACATTAACCATCATATAAAATACACCAAAGCCAAAAGATGAATTGCGTTTATCAGTAGATTTGGTTACAATTGCCGATGCAATGGGTTTAAACATAGCTGCACCGACTGCTACCCATAAAAACACCAAAAAGACTGCTGTATATGAAGTTACTTCTCCCATAAAATAGTAACCGGTTCCTAAAATAGCATAAGCGATAATCAGAGATAAACGATACCCGATTTTATCAGCAATGGCTCCGGTAATTATAGGTAACAGGTATAAAATAAAGGTCACATACGACATGATTTCCCCTTTTTGGATATGGTTAAATCCAAGCGCTCCTTCATCGGTTGAGCCGGTTAAATATAGTGCCAAAACGGCAAATAAACCGTACCAAGCCCAACGTTCAAATAATTCCATGGCGCTAGCCACCCAAAACGGACGGGGAAAGGACTTTAACAAGCCAATGAACCCTAAATCTTTTTGTTCTTCACTCATAGTTTTTATTTTTTAGTTTAAAACCTGTCACAAACTTTGCAACAGGCTTATTTTGTTACATATGTTTTGGTTAATTTTATTTTTTAGTAGGTCGCTGAGTGATTTTTGCTATTTTATGAGCAAAAATTGTATCGAAGCGACCGGTATTTTTATATCTAGACGTTCAGGATAGGGAGAGAAATCATTAAATTAGTTGTAGATTTCTCGTCACTCCTTCGTCGCTCTGTCGAAATGACAAAGAACTTGTTATTAAAACTTTTAATGTTTAATGAATTCCTTTCATTGCCTTGTTGAGTAGGGGGGATAAAAGCAAGACAATTAAACCTGATGCAATCATAACCCACATAATGAAAGGATACAATTCTAATTGGTAACCGCTTTCATTTAAATGATGCAAAATACTTTCAAGCATTCCTGCCAGATAATTACCGGCAGCAAAACTCGCCATCCATAACCCCATGACTATCGAAATCAATTTTCTAGGTGCTAATTTAGTTATCATAGATAGTCCGATAGGAGAAAGCATCAATTCTCCAAGCGTTAAGATAACATATACGGCTACTAACCATAAAGGTGAAACTTTAATACCGGTTTTAGCTAAATGATCGGCTTGGGTCATAACAAAGAAAGCAACTGCTCCTAAAAATAGTCCGATAGCAAATTTGACAGGAGTTCTGGGATTTAATTTCATTCTATCTAATTTTAACCACATAACCGAAAAAATAGGTGCAAAAATCAATATGGCAATGGGATTGATGTTTTGAAACCACGATGCCGGAATTTCAGGACCGGATGAAAAATAGCTTAACATGGCTAAAAATCCGAAAAACAAAACACCATATCCGCTATACTTTCCGATTTTAGAAAACTCATTAATTTTATTTTTGTCTTCAGAATATATTTTTACATAAATACTATAAATCCAAGCAAGTAAGAATACGCCTGCTAGTCCGCCCCAAATTTTAATATCAATATTAGTGAAAAATTCGGGTAAACTAAAACCGGATAATTGTCTGTCGGTATTGTCCTTAGCAAACAAATTCATGGTGCCGCCTGCTTGTTCAAAACCAGCCCAAAACGCAATATTAAAGAATGCCAGAACAAGTATTACAATCATTCTAGACCATTCATCTTTGCCATTGGTTCCTTTAAATATAATGTATGCTAATGCTATAATGCCAACTCCAAAACCAATTTTTGTAATACCATCAGTCACATTTTCCGGTAAACTGCGCCAAACTAACATTATTACTAACGTTGCTAATATCAAACCTATGGTATATATGATAATCTCTTTCCAATCTTTTGCTGTCAAAACATTAGTCATTCCGGAATAATTGGGAGGCAGCCCTTTATCTCCCAATGTGTTTTCATGAAAATATAACCAAATGACACTCAAAAGCATTCCGACTCCGGCGGCAAAATATCCCCAGCCCCAATGAACATTTTCACCGAGTGCTCCGGCAATAAAAGGACCTAGTATGGCACCAAGATTAATACCCATGTAAAAGATATTGAATGCTGCATCTTTTCTCGGGTCATTGTCATCATAAAAATCTCCTACAATAGTAGAAATATTAGGCTTAAAGAATCCATTACCGATGATTAAAACACCTAATCCGAAATTGAATAGAAAAAGACGTGTTTGAGGGTCTAATGAATTGGCAAGAAAGGCACTGGCAGCTAATAAAAATTGTCCAACAGCCATTACCAGACCACCAATATAGACGGTTTTTCGTTTTCCTAAAAATTTGTCGGCAACCCAACCGCCAATAATAGGTGTGAGGTAAACCAAGCCTGTAAATACGGCATATATGGCGAGCGATTCTTCTCTGCTTAAACCAAAACCGCCTTCTATTAAAGTTGCAGTTAAATATAATGTAAGTAAAGCTCGCATTCCATAGTAACTAAAACGTTCCCACATTTCAGTTGTAAACAGCGTATAAAGTGCCTTAGGATGTTTTTGTTGGTTATTTTCCTTCATAGTCTTGTTTTTTATTTGGTTACAAATTTATTTTAATTCTTTGGGTTTTACAAATGTGTTTTTTTTGAGGAAAGGAGGATTTATTTCTGATTCATAGAATATTTTGTGCTTTTATGATTGTTTTTTGCTTCAAACCATATTTCTGCTCTCAAATTGAGGAAATGAGGAAAATCTCATTAACTCCTCACTCATCATTCCTCATTCCTCCCATATCCAATTATAAATTATTTTTTACATATCGCAACATCTTCTTAAACAAATGATTACGGGTTTTTCCACCATAAATACTGTGATTTTTATCGGTATAGATCATCTCATCGAAGGGCTGATCGTTTTCTTGTAATTTTCTTGCCAGTCGCATGCTGTTTTGTACGTGAACATTATCATCGGCACTACCGTGAACTAATAAAAACTTTCCTTTTAGACCGGTGGTAAAAAACAAAGGCGAATTGTCGTCATAACCGTCGGGATTATCATCGGGCAGTCCATTGTAACGTTCGGTATATACCGTGTCGTAAAAACGCCAATTGGTAACCGGTGCAACGGCTATAGCCATACGGAACAAATCCGGTTTTTTCAAAATAGCATTACTCGACATAAAGCCTCCGAACGACCAACCCCAAATCCCGATACGCTTGGCATCGACATATGGTAAATCACCTAATTGTTTAGCGACTGCTGAAATATCTTCCAACTCCAATTTACCGAGCTGTTTATAGGTCAGTTTTTTAAAAGCTGCTCCGCGACCTCCGGTACCACGTGGGTCAGCTGATACAACTATGTAACCTTGCTGCGCCAGTAAATAATGATAATAATCGTTACTACTGTTCCAAGCATTGCGAACGGTTTGCACGTTGGGTCCGCTGTATTGATAAATTAGAACAGGATATTTTTGGTGTGGGTCAAAATTTTTGGGTTTGATGATATAGCCGTTTAAATCCATACCGTTAGCTGATTTGAAAGTCGTAAATTCTTTTTTCGGTAAATCGTAGTCTTTAAGCTTGTTTAACAGCGCTTTGTTATCGATGATTGTTTTAACAATTTTGCCGTTTTCACCGAGATTAACCGTGAAAGTGTAGGGCGTTTCAATATTGGAAAACGTATTGATAAAATATTTGTGATTGGCACTAAATTCGGTATCGGAAGTACCGTTAGCCGGACTTAACAATTTTTTATGTTTGCCGTTCAAATCAATGCTGTAAACTGCACGGTTTTTACTACCGGTTTCGGTCGATTGGTAAAAAATACGATTCAACAACGGATCGTACCCGTAAAAATCCGTGACTTCCCAATTGCCTTTGGTAATTTGTCGTAGCATTTTGCCTTTGCGGTCATACAAATAAAAATGGTTAAAACCGCTTGTTTCATTAGACCAGATAAATTTGCCATCGGGTAGGAATGTCAAATTGTCTGTGGCTTCCAAATCGATATATTTATCAGTCGTATGGTCAATGACAAAACCGCCTTTATTGTAGCGGGTATTGTATTTGTATAGTTTGATATGATTTTGCAAACGGTTTAACGTAATGGCTGTTAAACAATCGGCATTTGCCCATTGTATGCGGGGAATATATTCGTAATCTCCTAAATTTAATTTTTTGGTTTTACCGGTGTTTAAATCATAATAATGTAAACTGACTTTGGAATTTTTATCGCCGGCTTTTGGATATTTAAAAGTTTCAACTTTCGGATAGAGTTCATCGTCATAGCGTATCATAGAAAATTCCGGCACATCGGTTTCGTCAAATTTGACATAAGCCAGTTTTTGTCCGTCTTTGCTCCATTCGTAAGCTTTACTGTAGCTAAACTCTTCTTCGTAAACCCAGTCGGGAATACCGTTGATGATATGATTTTTTAAGCCGTCGGAAGTAATTTGTATCGTTTTTTTTGATATTAAATCTTTGATAAACAAATTGTTGTCTTTTATATAGGCAACTTTGTCACCGGCGGGACTAAAACTCGGTTCTTGAATATCGCCTTGGGCAATCAACTCCAGTTTTTTTGTATCACGATTATAAACATAATAGGTGCCTTTGCGAGAATGCCGGTAAATAGGTTTTATTTTTGAGCCGATGATAATTTGTTGTTCGTCCGGTGAAAATTCGTATTCAAAATAGCCTACAAAAGGAAATTTTTCAGTAGAAAAAGCGGTAGCTTCGCGTTGTAATGTAGCATAATTATAAATACCGATTTCGTAAGCTCTTTTTTGCCGAGTGATGTCTATTTTTGAATATTTATCCGATTGGGGCATAGCTTTTAAACCGTACAAATAATCGGGGCGAAACGTGCCGTTCCAGATATCATCAACTGTGATGTTTTTGGTTTGAGACCAAAGTGTCAAATGTGTTAATAGGAATAGAAAAATCAATCTTTTCATAAGAACCTGCTAATTTTCAAGTTGCCAAAGTAAGCATTTTTTTTGAGATTCCGGGCTAGTTTAACAGGTTTTTTGGATATAAAAACAATTTTTAATGTAGAAAAAACGTATTGATTTTTTTTTAGATTAGTGATAAACTTATTTTCTTTTTTTTGAGATAATACAAAAAAAGCCCGTATATTTCAGTACGGGCAAAATCTTGGAAAGCTATGTAACAAATTGTTAATCATCTTGTTTTTCTTCTTGATTTTCAGCTTCTTTTTGTTCTAAAAATGCTTTTAAAATACCGGTATCTTGTAGAATATTATACCATTGAACTATTTTTTTAATATGCGATGGATACACGCGTTCTTCATCATAGTCGGGCAAAACTTCTTTAAAATAAGCTGTTAAAGTAGTTTTATCGGATTTGTGATCAATAGCCGGTTTATATTCTTCCTTTTCTGCAATTTTTTTAAACACTTGCCATAGAGGTATTTCTTCATCAACGGTATAAATGGCTATTTCGTCCAATGCCGAAACATTGGTAAAGGGCGTCATAACTCGTTTTTTATCCTTTAATGATTCGGCAATAATACCTGATTTGGTCGTCGTGAGCAGTTTAAATAAACCGCTTTTTCCTGCTATGCTAATAATTTTTAAGTCTTTCATATATTTTAGATGATATGGTTATTAGATGATATGGTTATTAGATGATATGGTTATTTGGTTATCTGGTTATTTGGTTATCTGGTTATTTGGTTAATCGGTTATTTGGTTGTCGGATGTCCGAAGTCAGGGCTTTATGATTTTTCGAAACAAAGGTCGCCGAGTGATCCCGATGATAATCGGGATTGTACCGAGGCGCACTTTCCACTTTGAGACGAATTGCAATTCGTTTCTTTCAATTTTCAACTCGTTTTAATACCTTTGACAAAAATTAGCACAAAGATAAAATGAAATTTTTATACATCATCATTATAATGGCATTTTTTATGTCTTGTAAACCCAAAAATATCAAAATCCCGGTTAATGATAATCCCGGATTACATGAAGTTTGGGACAATTCTCCGGTTTATATTTTAAGAAAAATCGAAGGACAAGACACGGTAGCCGATATAAAGCTTGGTCAAACCATTTCTTCTACCAAATGGTTGGTAGCGGCAGATAAACGGTTGACATTAAATCAATTATTACCTGCTTTGCAAAAATTGTATCATAAACGGCGTAAAGTTTCCATACATTCTGATGGCAAAGGAAAACTTTATTTTACCTATATGGACAGCGTGCAGCAAAAAGTATCGTTTATAGAAGCTACAGACTTGGATTTTGTACCTGAAATTTATACATCTAAAGAATATTTTGAACAATATCCGCTTGCTGACTCGGAATTTAAGAAGTTACATTTGTATATATATCCTGATAAAATTGTTCTAAATGATAGTATTAAGTTGGGCTCGAATGACGCTAAACAAAAGCTGTTAACACGTATTAAAGAGCTTGTAAGTCAAAAGGATAGTGTGTTGAATAAAATTTATTTGAATTTTGATAAACATACGGATTTTGATCGTTTTTTGAATTATTACACTTTTTTAAATAATAACACACTGTCAAAGACAAAACTTAGCTCTAAAATTTTTATCTTTACACCATAAGTTTAACCGATGTTTGATTTTGTACATTTTAGATTATTAGATTTTATCGATATATTTTTAGTGGCATTATTGCTTTATTATTTTTATAAATTGATAAAAGGGACGGTTGCCATTAATATTTTTTTGGGAATTGCCATTTTGTATTTGATTTGGTTATTGACCAAATATTTGCAAATGAATTTGTTATCAGAACTACTCGGTAAATTTCTCGGCTTGGGTGTATTGGCTTTAATCATTGTATTTCAACAAGAAATCAGGCGTTTTTTATTGATGATTGGTTCAACTAAATTTAATCCATCCGGAAAAATAATGGATAAGTTGGGTTTTAAACAAAACGAAAGTACTTCAACAGATGTTGATGCCATCTTGAAAGCCGTAAAAAACCTCAGTAAAACCAAAACCGGTGCTTTAATTATCATTAAACGAAACTCGGGACTTGATTTTTTAAAACAAACGGGAGATCAGATGGATATAGAACTCAATGCTCCGATTCTCGAAAGTATTTTCTTTAAAAATTCACCTTTACATGATGGCGCAGTCATTATAGAAGGGAATAGAATCACAGCTACACGAACGGTTTTACCTATCTCGGGATATATTAAGCTGCCACAAACATACGGTTTGCGTCATCGTGCTGCTATCAGTATTACTCAAAATACGGATGCGGTAGCTTTAATTGTATCGGAGGAAACCGGAAAGATTTCTTATGTAAAAGATGGTAAATTTATACCTTTTAAAAACTATGATGATTTAGCACAGATAATCAAGTATGATTTGCTTTAGTCCTTTTATTAATCAACTGAAAGTACAATAGAGCTTTGCAAAATTAAAAATTTGAATTATTTGATTTGTCGTATCTTGAAAAATATTTTTTTTCAAAATGATAAAATAATATCAATTGCAAAAATCAGATATACTAATGACCAAAGAATCATTAAAGATAAAGCGGTTGTTGGTTGTGTTGAATATTTTTTATAGCTCATGATAAAAGGTAGAAACAGAATTAGAACGGGTAGTGATAAGACTTTAAAAAACATTAAAACTTCCATTCTTTTATCAGGAATAAAAAGAAAATAAATCATTAAAAATGGTATTGCTAAAACTAGCAATAGAAATTCTATTAAACGTAAAAGAGGCTTAAATAATATTATTGTAATTCCTATAAATATAATGAAACTGAACATAATTAATTAAATATACGAAAAATTTATTAAATCTTACTTTTTAGCTCTTATAACTAAATATATGGCTAAAATACCAAAAAGAACATTGGGAATCCAAGCAGCTAAAAAAGGATTAAATCCGGTTTTTATAACCATAACACCAAAAATTTTATCAAAAAGTATATATAACATAGATACCGAAATACCAAAAGCTAAATTACCTCCCATACCACTGCGGCGTTTTTGTGATGCCATGGCAACGGCAATAAAAGTCAGAATAAAGGCGGAAATAGGTAAACTCATTCGCTTGTATTTCTCAAGTTCAAACTTCTTGATATTTTTTGATCCGCGAAGTTTTTCCTTTTTAATAAATTTATTTAATTCTGAATAATTAAGCCCTTCTGCTATGTAATTCACCGGAGTTAAATCGTCCAAAGTAAAATTAAAAATAGTGTCTTTCCGGGTTTTTTGAATGATATTTTCGCGGTATTTGTTATAATGTCGCTCACGTAAATTATGTAAAGTATAATTTTTCTTTTTAGGATTATAAACTATACGATCAGCAAAAAGCTTAGACTTTAGACTATCACCAACCACTTCTTCCATCACAAAATTATAAGCCGTTTTAGACTTATGATTCAAATTAGAGGCATATATATAATGTGTCGAGTCAATTTGTCGGTAAACATCATTGGTTTCGCGGGTTTTATAGTACTTGGTATGAACATATTTAACCCAAAATTCATTATAACCGATGCGGGCTTTAGGAATGATTGACAAATTTAGCAATAAAACCGTTGTGGCAATAATTGTCGCCCCAATCAGATACGGGCGCAACAAACGGATAAACGGCATACCGGTATTGAGCATTGCTACAATCTCAGTATTTTGAGCCAAACGGGAAGTAAACCAAATCACCGACAAAAACAAAAATATTGGAAATAAAATATTGAAAAAATACAAAAGAAAATCACCGTAATACCCGACTATCTCCATAAAAGGCACTTTGTGTTCCAAAAATTTGTCCATCCGTTCCGACAAATCTAAAATAATGGAAATAGGCACAAACAACAACATCAAGCCCAAAAATGAGCCGAAATAACGTTTTAAGATGTATTTATCTATGACTTTCATTTTATTTAATGATGATATGGTTATTTGGTTATCTGGTTATTTGATGAGTTGATGAAATGATGATTTTTTTGAACCATATAAGGCACATAAGTTCATATAAGTTTTTTCTTTTGTGTCCTTATGTGTCTTATGTGGTTTTTGTTTTTATTATCTTTTATCTAATTCGCAACTTTCTGTTTAAGACGTCCAGTTTGGCTTACTAGACACTAATCGCTTTATCTCTTTCCACTAAAGACGCACGACCGTGTTTCACTACACTTACACTTTTCACTAGGTGCTTTCAGCTTTCAACTAACATCTACAACCTTTGACTCATTTTCTTAACCATTTGCGATTTCCAGGGTTTAAAATCCCCTTCAATTATATGCCGACGGGCTTCTCGAACCAACCACAGATAAAATCCGAGATTATGAATAGAAGCAATTTGCTTGCCTAAAAATTCGTTGGCTGCAAATAAATGTCGCAAATAAGCTTTGCTGTAATCCGTATCTACAAAAGTTATGCCCATCGGATCTATTGGACTAAAATCTTTTTTCCATTTGGCGTTTTTTATATTAATAGTTCCTTCGGATGTAAACAACATACCGTTTCTGGCATTACGTGTCGGCATGACACAATCAAACATATCTACACCCAGAGCAATATTTTCCAAAATATTGACCGGTGTACCGACTCCCATCAAATAGCGTGGTTTGTCTTTGGGTAAAATATCACAGACCAATTCGGTCATTTCATACATTTTCTCTGCCGGTTCGCCTACAGACAAGCCCCCGATTGCATTACCGTCTGCACCTTTGGATGCGATGTATTCGGCGGATTGGATACGCAAATCTTTAAAAGTACTACCTTGTACTATGGGAAACAAACTCTGTTCATATTCATATTTGGGAGGTACTTTCTCCAAATGATCTATACAGCGGTCTAGCCAACGATGTGTCATTTCCATAGATGATTTGGCATATTTATACGCTACCGGATAATCGGTACATTCATCAAAAGCCATAATAATATCGGCGCCGATACTACGTTGAATTTCCATGACCCGTTCGGGCGAAAAAAAGTGATAAGACCCGTCTATATGTGATTTGAATTTGACGCCTTCTTCAGTAATTTTTCGTCTGTCTGATAATGAATAGACTTGAAAACCACCGCTATCGGTCAAAATATTACGGTCCCATCCCATAAATTTATGTAAACCGCCGGCTTGTTCCAATATGTCAGTTCCGGGACGTAAATATAAATGATACGTATTGCCTAAAATGATATCCGGATTGATATCTTGTTTTAACTCACGCTGATGTACTGCCTTGACAGTGCCAACCGTTCCAACCGGCATAAAAATAGGTGTCTCTATTTTACCATGCGACAATGTTATGGTACCGGCTCTGGCTTTAGTATCCTTGTCTTGTTTGACTAAATCAAATTTCATACAACATTATTATTTGCTGCAAAGATAAGGAATTAATTTTGTGAAAATTTTTTATCGGATAATGATAATTTATTTACAAACCGTACGTTTTAAAAAGCATAATTTTGTATTATCTTTGTAAAAAAACAAGCTATGAGACCACTGATATTCCTTTTTCTATTTGTAACCGGATTTTTAGCATCCGCACAAACCAATTCTCAAAAAACACCGAACTTATCTCAAGGAAGTGTTTCTGATAAGTTTAATGAAATATATTCAAAATCAGGAAATTACAAAGAATTTAAAGTCATTAAAAGAGCCTATTTTAATCAGCTTAAAACACAAGTTTTGGATAGTTTTGCGAAAGAAAAAGCGGCATTAAAAGAAGCCCGACAAAACATTACGAAACTACAAAATCAAATTACTTCTTTGCAAAACGATTTACAACAATCTAAGGAACAAATTACCAAACTGGAATCGGAAAAAGACAGTATTGTTTTTTTAGGAATACCGGTTGAAAAATCACGCTATCAATGGATTGTTTGGTCAATAATAAGCGTGCTGATTTTAGCTTTACTATATTTGATTTATCTGTTTAAAAACAGTCATAAAATTACCAAAACCGCCAAAGAAAACTTAACTAAAATAGAAGAAGAATATAACAATTTCAGAAGTATTGCTTTGGAACGAGAGCAACTCTTAAAGCGGCAATTACTCGATGAACAGAAAAAACATCAAGCTTAAAGCAAAATAAACTTACATCCCCGTTCTAATTGCTTCAACCGGATTGAGTCGTGCGGCTTTCCAAGCAGGCCATAAGCCTGCAATAATTCCTATAACCGATGAAATAAACAGACCTAAAATAATATTCTGTAAGGTCAAACGGATGTGAACACTGTCTGAAAGATAAGATATTAATTCGGTACCGCCCCAAACCAAAAGTATGCCGAACAGACCGCCAATCATAGATAAAAACATTGATTCAAAAAGAAATTGCCACAAAATAAACGAATTTTTAGCACCCAGGGCTTTTTGAATACCGATTTGGCTAGTCCGTTCTTTAACCGAAACAAACATAATATTGGCAATGCCAAAAGCGCCAATCAATAAGGAAAAAAGCGCTAAAAAACCACCTCCAAATCGTAGTACTTTGGTTAACTGTTCAACTTTATCTTTAACGGTATTGATATTATTGACAAAGAAATTATTAATTTCATCCGGTTTTAACTTGCGTTTTTGACGTAACAAAATCGTAATCTGGTCAGTTAATTTTTTAACATCGGCAGTAGGTTGCGGGGCTACAATAATAGCGGTAAATGACTTATGCGGACTAATAATGGTTCTGGCAAAACTACTGGAAATAAAAGCTCTGCCGTCATTACTCGGTCCTATGCCTTCACCTTCTTTTTTGAGTACACCTATTACTTTGAGTTTTTTGCCATACAACCTAACGGTTTTGCCCAAAGCATTTTGATTATCAAACAATGCCTGCTTTAAATCGGCACCTAAAATTATGACAGGAGCAGCCCGTTCTTCTTCGGCTTTGTTAAAAAAACGCCCCTGTTCAAAATCCAATTCTTGAATATTGGGAAACTCGGAACCGTCAGCTATCAATTCCGCCCCCGATACAGATTCGCCACCCGGTACCGTGAGTTTACTTGCCGGCATAAAAATACGAAAGGTTACCGCTTTGACGTCGTCACGTGATAAATTTTTGTTTAAAAATTTGTACTCATCAATAGTCGCAAAAGGAAAATTTTTACGTTTCCAACGAGGCACATTAGACTGTCCCATAAAACTGAAACGAGTTATATATAAAGTGTTTTGCCCGAATTTGTTCATTGAACTCATGACCGTGTCGTTGAGTGCATCAATAGCCGAATAGATAGCAACAATGGAAAAAATACCGATACTCACACCCAAAAGTGACAATAAAGTTCTTAACAGATTGCTTTTTAAAGACTTAAGGGCAAACTTTAAACTTTCTATCAATTCAAAAAATAGGTTTTTCATAGAAATAAAACTAGTGATAAAAATCAGACAATCAATTTACAAAACATTCATGACTCTATGACGAAAAAAAATAACAAATATTACAAAAGTCAGCTATTTATTTTTTAAATTTGTGTTTTTCAAAACAATAAGTTCAATTAACTAAACAAACAAGTAATCGAATATGGGATTTTTTAATTTTCTGACCGAAGAAATAGCCATAGATTTAGGCACTGCCAATACATTAATTATTCACAAGGACCAAGTCGTCGTGGACAGTCCGTCTATTGTAGCCAAAGATATCAGAAAAAACGAACTGAAAGCCGTTGGCATGGAAGCGGCACTGATGCAAGGTAAAACGCATGAAAACATTAAAATTATCAGACCCTTAAAAGACGGAGTAATAGCCGATTTTGAAGCTTCTGAAATGATGATAAAAGAGTTGATTAAAAGCATCCCCACTTTAAAGGGACGTTTGTTTCAACCTAAATTAAAAATGATTATTTGTATTCCTTCGGGTATTACCGAAGTGGAAAAGCGTGCTGTTCGTGATTCAGCCGAGAAAGTTAATGCTACGGAAGTATATTTGATACACGAACCTATGGCTGCCGCCATCGGTATGGGGGTAGATATTACCAAGCCCAAAGGCAATATGATTATTGACATTGGCGGAGGCACAACCGAAATTGCCGTGATTGCGCTTGGTGGTATTGCCGTAGAAAAATCCGTTAAAATTGCCGGCGATGTGTTTACCGGTGATATCATTTACTATATGCGTACGCAACACAATTTGCATATTGGTGAGAAAACAGCCGAACGGATTAAAATAGAAGTTGGGTCAGCTTTGGACGAACTTGAAAATCCACCGGAAGACATTCCCATTCAAGGACGTGATATGCTTACCGGAAAGCCTAAGCAAATCATCGTATCTTATAAAGAAGTTGCCAAAGCCATTGACAAATCGCTGTTGCGTGTTGAAGATGCCATCATGGAAACGCTGTCAAAAACCCCACCGGAACTATCAGCCGATATTTACAATTCGGGAATTTATCTCGCCGGTGGCGGGGCATTATTGCGCGGTTTGGATAAACGTATTTCCGAAAAAACAGATTTGCCGGTTTATATTTCCGAAGATCCGTTGCGTGCCGTTGTCAGGGGAACCGGTATTGCATTGAAATATTTTAAGAAATACAAACCGATTTTGCTACGATAAAAGCTTAATTGATATAATAACAAGTAACAAGTAGCAAGTAATCAAATCAACAATTTCTTACTAAATTTGCATCTACAACCAAACCTTGTTTTAAATGATTAAATTATTGCGATATCTTTCTACTAAACGAAGCTTTTTGGTATTTGTTTTTCTGGAACTGATAGCGTTAGTTTTAATCATTAAAACCAATGATTATGCCCAACTGAAAACCCATGATTTTCAAACGGCAATCGCCGGTAGTTTCAACCAGAAAATTAATATTATAAACCGGCATTTTTATCTACAAATTTATAATGATAGCTTACTGAAGCAAAATACTTATTTATTGAAACAACTGCAAAACAGGGATCAAAACACAAATGCTATTCCTGCGGTTTTACCCGGACAATATCAATATATTCCGGCTTATGTAATAAGTAATCAGTATAATTTACAACACAATACTTTATTGGTCAATAAAGGAGAAATCGATGGCGTTCAACCTGATAACGGAGTTATTGCAACAAATGGTATCGCCGGAGTTGTACAAAAAACATCCCTGCATTATGCCAAAGTGATTTCCATTTTAAATAAAAGTTTAAAAATAAACGTAGCACTTAAAAACACGAATTATTCCGGATTTTTACAATGGACAGGCAAAGATCCTAACCGGTTTGAAGTTATTGACTTACCGGTCAATGCGCCAATCAAAAAAGGCGATACCATTATAACCGGTGGCATGTCGGGAATATTTCCAAAAGGTATTCCGGTTGGACAAATTTACGGTTATCATACCGTACCGGGAAGAAAAAGTTATGTTATTTATATCAAAAGTTTTGCGGACATGACCGATTTAGGACCGGTTTATGTAATAAAAAATCGTTTGAAAACAGAAATAGATTCATTAAAAATGTAGTATCAAATCAATGAAAAATCGTGTTAAATACATTATTATATTATCGGTCTTTTTGGTTTTGCAAATCATTTGGTTTAATCATGTCCGTTTGTTTGGATATTTTACACCGATCATTTTCATTTATCCGTTACTGATTTTACCTTTACAAAAAAACGAATCATTAAATCTGTTTTTAGCATTTTTAGCAGGACTGATTTTAGATTTGGTTTCCAATACCGGTGGTATTTTTGTGGCAACGGCTGTTTTTATAACCTATGTGCGCAAAATCTATTTTATGATTTTTAAAAATCCGGCACAGAATATTGACGACATTCAAATCAACAAAATTGCCATCACGCAAAAGATTCTTTACATAAGTGTTTTTGTGTTGATCGCACAAATTATGATTTATGCTTTAGATGCTTTTAATGCCGGTTTATTGATTTCAAAATGGCAAAATATACTTTTTAATACGCTTATCAGTATTTTTTTTATCGTATTTTTTGACTTGGTATTTTTTAATCCCGCTAAAAAATGAATCAAAAAGCAATCGTTATTATTTTATTGATTCTATTGACGTCCTTTACCATAATCGGGCGGCTCTTTTACTTGCAAATACTAGATGAAAAATACAAGGATTTAGCACATAAAAATGCCGTCAAAAAAGAATATATTATTCCCGAACGCGGTTATATTTACGACCGGCATCACCAATTATTGGTTAGTAATTTGCCTATTTATGATGTCATGGCTATTCCGAAGCAAATCAAAGCCTTTGATACTTTGGCGTTTTTAAAATATACCGGTATTAGCAAAGATGATTTGCTCAAAGCTTTAAAAAAGGCCAAAACTTATTCGCGTAACAAAGCTTCTCTGATTGTGCCGAAACTTTATAAAAATGAAGTGGCATTGTTGCAAGAAAAAATATACAAATTTCCCGGTTTTTTCATTCAAAGACGGGCTATCAGGCAATATCATACCCAATCGGCAGCCAATGTTTTAGGCTTTATCAGAGAAGTAAACGAAAAAGAACTCAAAAAAGACCCGTTTTATATGCCGGGCGATTTAATCGGCAAAGCCGGCGTTGAAAAATCTTATGAAAAAATACTGCGTGGCAAAAAAGGAATTCGATACTATCTTACCGATAAATTTAACCGTAAAATCGGCAGCTACAAAAACGGTAAGTTTGATACACCGGCAGAAGTCGGAAAAGATTTAGATTTGAGTATCGACATTCGTTTACAAGAGTTCGGCGATTCGCTGATGCAAGGCAAACGCGGGGCAATTATCGCCATAGAACCGCAAACCGGTGAAATATTAGCTTTGGTAACCGCCCCGAGTTTTCCGCCGGCATATTTGAGTGGACGTAACAGCTCAAAAAATTTTAACAAACTTTTTCGTGATAAAGTCAATAATCCGTTGCTTGACAGGGGCTTACAAGGTGAATATCCACCCGGTTCCCCTTTCAAAATGCTCAACGGCTTGATAGGTTTACAAGAAGGTGTCATACAACCCGGCACCGCTTTTGTCTGTAACCACGGTTTTAATTACGGTCGTCACAATCATATGTTTTGCCACTGCGGTGCCAACGGCAGAAGCGTACATTTGCCATGGGCAATAGAACGGTCTTGTAATACTTATTTCTCAAAGTCTTACCTTAATATTATAAACAACTATTCGACACCGGCAGAAGGATTAGATGTTTGGCATAACTATTTAGCGCGATTCGGTCTGGGACAGTATCTGCATACCGATTTGCCGGTTGGGTCCAAAGGTTTTATTCCGGACAGTAAATTTTATGACCGGTATTATAAAAAAGGTCGCTGGGCGGCAAGTTATACCATTTCTAACGGCATCGGACAAGGCGAAGTTTTGACCACTCCCATACAATTAGCCAATGTCGCAGCTGCTATCGCCAACAAAGGATTTTATGTTACGCCGCATATCATCAAAAACATTGACGGTAGTCAAAAAACTGTTGATACGTTTTATCTCAAACCGAAACAAACCGGAATAGACCCGAAATATTTTGACCAAATCATTCAAGGAATGGCTGCCGTTTACAAAAAAGGCACTGCCAAATACAGCCAATTAAAGGATATTGAATTATGTGGTAAAACCGGTACCAGCGAAAATAAAACCCGTATTGACGGCAAAGTCGTAAAACTTCCGGACCATTCCATTTTTATGGCATTCGGTCCCAAAGAGAACCCTAAAATAGCCGTAACGGTTTTTGTTGAAAACGGTGGTTACGGTGCTACGGTTGCCGCCCCGATTGCTACCTTGATAATTGAAAAATATCTGCGTGGCAAAATAACCCGTACCGATTTGCTCAACCGTGTTTTAAATACCGATTTGACTGAAATTTATCAAAAAAAAGCTCCGAAAAACGATGAAAAACAGTAGAAAAGCAGGGATATTCGATTATGATTGGATCAGTGTTTTGCTGTTTAATCTGTTAGTGCTAATTGGTATCATCAGCATTTATTCGGCTGCTTATAACGAAACGCAAACCCAAGTTTTTCAAACTTTTTATGGTAAACAAGCCTTGTGGTTCGCATTTAGTTATGTTCTGGTTATTTTTATCAGTTTTCTATCTTTAAAAAGTATCAAAAATAATGCCTCATTGTTGTATTTAATCGGATTGGGCTTGTTAATTTTGGTATTGATAGCCGGTGCCAATATCAATGGTAACAAATCATGGTTTAGGTTTGGTAGTTTCAGTATCCAACCGGCAGAATTTGTAAAACTTTTAACGGTATTGGGTTTGGCAAAACTTTTGATTGAACCCGAATTTAAAATCAGCCGGATTAAAAATTTGCTACAAGCAACAGTTTTGGTTTTAGCACCGGTATTTTTCATCCTACTACAACCGGATTTGGGTTCTGCTATAGTCTTTCTTTCATTGTTTTTGGTATTTTACAGAGACGGTTTGAGTATCATTTACTATTTGCTGGTTTTATTGATTGCTACTTTGTTCATTACGACCATATACTTTGGACAACAAAAAATATTGTTAAGCATTAGTGTTATTTTCATACTTGTCAATTTATTTACTTATTTCAAATTAAAAAAAATCTATTGGTTACAGACAATCTTTGTTTTATTTATTTCTGTTTTAACTATTTTAGGAACGAACTTTGTTTTTCATAAAATACTAAAACCGCATCAACGTAACCGGATTGAAATCGTTTTAGGTAAGAAAAAAGATGATAAAGGAACCGGTTATAATTTAAAACAGGCATTGATTGCCATTGGTTCCGGTGGCTTACACGGTAAAGGTTTACTAAAAGGGTCACAAACTCAAGGAGATTATATTCCCGAACAACATACCGACTGGATATTGACCGTGATTGGTGAACAATGGGGATTTTTAGGAACTCTAACGGTAGTGTTGCTTTATACGTTTTTATTGATTCGCTTGATATTTTTAGCAGAAAGACAAAAACAAAAATTTTCGAGAATACTCGGCTATGGTTTAGTCGCTATTTTATTTGCCCATTATGCCTTAAATATGTTAATGGTATTGGGATTATTTCCAACTATTGGTATTCCTTTACCGTTTTTAAGTTACGGTGGCTCGTCACTTTGGGCTTTTACTTTACTCTTATTTATCTTTTTAAAATTTGACGCCCATAGAGTTGAAGATTGGTAGAACAAAAAGCACCCGGCTGTCCGCCAAGTGCTTTTTGATATTAACCAAAATATACTCAATTATGAAAAAAACTCTAATTACTATCTTAAAAGTAGCACTGCAAAAATACACTCTAATCTGTTCAAAAAATATCGATAAACGGATTATTTATATCGAATCGGTTTTAAAATGATTTTGTCGGAATTGTCATTATCTTAAATAATTGTACATTTGTTTTTCAATTATTAATACAATTATGAGTGATTTTTTTAAAGAAATAAATATCGATAACGGATTTAATTTAATAAAATCCTTTAATTTATCCGGACAGAAAGTCCAACTAAAAACCAAAAGAAAAAATTTGTACATCCAGTTTCATTTT
Source organism: Flavobacteriales bacterium (assembly GCA_026996605.1). Classification (GTDB taxonomy): domain Bacteria; phylum Bacteroidota; class Bacteroidia; order Flavobacteriales; family Flavobacteriaceae; genus WGBX01. The sequence continues at coordinate 16,321 of JALWLE010000084.1, read as the reverse complement.
GTTTTGGAAGGACAAGTTTGCTTTCATATTATTAAAGGGACGCATAAACTACCGGTGGCTGAACAAGAATCTTTGATGTTTTTCAATCCGAAAAATATCATTCCCATTGATGCCTATTTAACACCGGATACCAAAATGTTATCTGTTTTGTTATCGTTAGATGCCATTCATAAATTATTTGACGATTTTGCTATTGATTTTAATTTTTTGAGACCAAAAATCAAGGATAAAAAATTATATTCCAAAAAACAATTATCTGCCAATGAATTGATAATTCTCAACCAAATTTACAATCGCGAATTAAAACATAAATTGGACTATATTTATGTCAAAGCCAAAATATTGGAACTATTTACCTACTATTTTTCTCAAAGTTATCCTACAAAAGAAACTTGTCATAATTTAAAAGATGAACGTATTGTAGAAAAAATCAAAAAAGCCAAAGAAATTTTGGTGGCACATATCAACGAACCACCATCAATAGAAGAGCTGTCCAATCAGGTTTTATTGCCGGTCAGTATTTTAAAAAAAGGATTTAAGGAATTATATGGTGAACCGATTTATAAATATATTCTCAATTATAAACTCGAATTGGGACGACATTTGTTAATGAGTAAAAAGTATAGTGTTAAAGAAGTCAGTTATCAAATGGGGTACTCTGCGCCAACGCATTTTGTAGTGGCTTTTAAGAAAAAATTCGGTATAACACCAAAAAAATATATGCAAAATCTAATTAATTGATTATTATTGATACTTCATATAATATTGTGTGTTTTGGTTTATTATTTTCTACTTCAAAACAAAATACTGCTTTCAATTTAAAGAAATGATGAATTAGGGAATCATAAGCGCTAAGTATGAGTACGATTAAACATTATTAAAACCGAATTCCCAATCGCAAGGGTATATACAAAGTTTTTTGCCGGTATGCCAATCCTGTTTGCAAGTATGCCGATACATAAGTAAAATCACCAAAACGAATTTGTAACCCGGTTAAAAATTCTGCTAAAACATCACCGGATCTCGATAAATCTGTAGGAAATAACATTTCATATCCGGCTCTTATCCCGATATACGGATTCACATGTGTATTGGAAACAAAAAAATTAATATCTCCAAAAAGTGAAGCGCCTGAATAATCTTGATAATCGGTATATCCGCCACCAATACCCAAAAATCTTTTTTCATTAAAATCCCAACCCCAAATAGCATTGAAATTCATAATTGAAGTTTCCGCAGGTTTTAAAACCGATGATGCGTCTGACAAAGTAGATTTGTAAAATAGCATACTGCCACCTTCCAGTTTGATAAAATGGCGGATATCCGATGCCGTATATTGGGCAAAACTCAATGAAGAGACATACAAAAGTAAAATGCTCAATAATTTTTTTAAAGACATCAATTCAAGTTTTACTCAAAAATACTAAAAAAACCGCTCCAAAATTTGAAGCGGTTTAAAAATTATTGATTTAGAAAATTATTTTTTAACAAAGCGTTGTGTTATCATTTTCTTATCACTGGTAAATTTGACAAAATACACACCAGCTTCTAATTGACTAACGTTGATACTATCGCTGTTTAAAAGACCTTTGGCAACAATTTGTCCGGTCATATTAGTAATAGTATATTTTGACATATTTTGATCTTTTAAATATACCATCATAATGTTACCAACGGGATTAGGATAAATACTAATATCTGTCATATTGCTATGTTGTCCATTTTCTGAAGCAGCAAAACCATTAGTATTTAAACAGAAGTTAGTACTTTCACTACTTTGGAATGACCCACCGGAAGCCAATACGGTTCCATCACTGTCTTTGGTAAAACTATATGAACCATTACCATAAGAACAGCACATACCGTCACCATAAGCATCTTTCATAGTAAATGTATAGCAGCCTGTATCAATACACATATTAATCACTTTGGTAGAGCCGTCAGGTTCTGAACCATATGTACCCCCTGAATAAACAACATTTCCACTACCGTCGGTTATTTCCCAACTGGTTTCTTCAGGATAATTATCAAAAGTGATACTCAATGTTGTAGCTACACAAGCAGCTTGTACACTTGCATCAAAGTTAAAGCCGTCAACTGCCATATCGCCTTGCCAAGTTGTTCCGGTAATACCGTTAAAACGCAGTTTAACTGTTTGTCCGGTATAACTGTCCAGATTAACATTAGCCGTGTACCAAGCATTTCCTTGATTGCCTGATTTACTCCATACACTTGTCCAAGTTGAGCCATTATCTGATGAAATTTCCAAAGCTAAGCTACCCATTTTTGAAGTATCACCATACATATGATATTTAAAGCTGACTGAAGCGGAAGTCATTCCGGATAAATCGAAACAAGGGCTGATTAAAATAGCTCTTTTACTAGAATAATTAGGACTAGATGATTCCATATAAACATAATAACTACCTTCTGCTGCACCGGAAGGTCCCGTATTGCTTGAAGGTGTACTACCTGAACGCGTTGTCCAGTCAAAGTCATCTGCTGTTGATTGTTCCCAAGCGCCAATGGTGTTTTCAAATCCTTCATAATAAGGGAATGAATTGATGGTTGTTGTACAACTTCCACCTGTACTTTCAGGCAAAGTGGTTACATTAACCGTATTACTGGCAGTTGATATATTACCGGCAGCATCTTTAGCTTTTACATAAAAAGAATAAGTCGTATTTGCCGTTAAATTAGTAACTTGAGCCGTTGTGCCTGTTACGCTCCCCAATAACGAGCCATCTTGATAAACATCATATCCGGTAACCCCGACATTATCAGTTGCAGCCGTCCATGATAAGTCAATTGTTGTTTGGCTGATATTGCTTGCAGATAAATTGGTTGGTGCACTAGGCGCTTGAGTATCAGCAGTTGTACCGGTAATATTTACGGTATAATCTTCCACTTCACCATAACTAAAAGTTTCACAAGCAGTCGGGATACCATTATATTTCATAGAAACACGCATACGAGTAGCCGTTTGAACTGCTCCGGAAGGAATAGTAAATGTACCGGTGTTAGGGGTGTCTTTTGAAGCAGCTTTACTCCAAACCAACTCACCGCTATCATCAAAATCACCATCATGATTATAGTCAATGAAGACTGCGTAACCTTCATCATAAACTGTCCCTGTCCATTTCGGAGTCACGGTTATTGTATATGTTTGACCAACACTTAGATCGGTACTAATTGATGTGAAATTTGAATAACCGTCACCTCCATTTGAGCTATTGTCAATGCTATTTAATTGCACGCGTTGAATATATTCATCATTTACACTATTTCCTTTAGATGAACAGTAAGCGACTACTCCGTAAGGAGCACCAATACCTACTGCATACCAAGCATTGGTGACTGCTTGCTCTTCAGCAGAACCGGCACCGTATAGATCTTTTGCAGCTTGAATACTGTAGGTTCTGGCGTCGGCATAATTGGAACTGGATGTTAAATAGACACTTTCGGTTCGATAAGCAATAGCGCCTGCTTTATCAATACCAATACCATTTACTGTGTAAGAATCATTATTGTCATTAGTACCGCTTCCACCTACAGATAATAAATAATACCAATAATTTAAAACACCACTATTGGTATGAACTCCTCCATTATCAGAAGTTCCCGTGTACCAATTAATACCTTGATAAGTGTCTGGTTGTCCTTCTGATTTAGGATCACTCATTGAGCGTAATGCTACGTGTCCACTGCGTCTTTCGATATCTTCTCCTATTAGCCATGTTTGTTTATTAGGATCGGCAAAATATTCTATAGAAGCGCCCCAAATATCAGAAAATCCTTCATTCATAGCACCTGATTCATTTGAATACGTTAAATCAGCCGTGTTGGAGCAGACCGCATGGCCAATTTCGTGTCCGGCTACATCTAATGAAGTTAAAGCATCGAAATATGTGTCACTACCATCGCCATAAGTCATAACACTTCCATTCCAGTATGCATTGTCATAATTGACATCATAATGCACATAACTTTTGATTTTGGCACCATTGCCATCAAAGCTGTTTCTATTATGTTTGGTTATCCAATAATCATAAGTTACTTGAGCACCATAGTGCGCATCAAGAGCTGCATTATCCTTGGCGGAATTGTCATATTCTGCTGCAGACCAATTATTGTCATTATCTGTAAAATCAGTAGCGTTATTATAATTTGTACCGGTATGCATATTGTAAGTCTCAATACCGTTACCTCTGGTGTAATCTCTTAAGCGATAGCTACCGTTATAGTTATCGGTTTTTATGGTTTTATGTCCGCTATATCTGGTATCGGCACCACCATCGGCAGATACATGATGAATGATTGCATCTTTATATAAAATTTGTCCTGTTTGTGCATCAACGTATATATAAGCTCTGCTAACCGGTTGAGTAGCATAAATATCAAATTTATACGCTAACTTGGCTGCACCTTGTCTTTTAGAATTTTTATGCTGGAAATCAGGTAAAATTACCAGTTTACCTTCAGGTTTTTGGTAATTCATCAAAGCAGCTTCTTGCGGATTTTCCCACATATAATGTTGGGCGCCAACTGATGCTGTTGCTCTTTGAAAAGCTGCTTGTTTGTCTAAAGTTGGTTGTACATTGAGTCCTTCAACGTCAAAGTAATCGCCGTTTAACGATTTAATTTGGTTGCCATGAGCATGCACATAAAAATGTGCAAAAGTGACAGGAATACCTTTGTAGTATTCTTGATATTTGACATGTGTCATTCCGATTTGATCGGACTCTTGTTTTAAAATGACAAAATCAATATCATTAGATGTTTGATAAGTCATTTTTAATAAATCTACGGCTTGATCTAAACCGTATTTTTGATTTTGTTCCAAAGTTATCATCTTTGGATAGACTTTTTGTTGTGCATTTATTGACAAACTGAATATTATTGTCAATATAAACGCTGTTTTTAAGTAATACTTCTGCATAAAATTTAAGTTTTGAGTTGTTTATAATAATTTGCCTACAAAACTATAAAACCTAACTTTATTATAAAAATGTATTAGAATTTATGAAAATAATTTAATAAAATCACGATTCTGATTAGTATTACATAATTGATTAGTGTCATATTAGAGTATTTTGTTTTATTTTTAATTTTTTAAGACTATTTATAATAGTTATAAATAACAAATTTCTTGTAAAAAACAATAAAAATTTAGCAAAAACGTCAATTTTGATGATTTTTTGACTAAAAATAATCGATTTTATAAAAAATGAGATATTAAATTGTTTTTACTTTTTTGTCATATAAATATAAGATTGGTATTGCTTGGCATTGTACCAACAAATCGTTTTAGAGCTTGCCGGATGTTTTTTAACCGCTTGTAGTAATGGAAAAGCACCTTCTGCAGCAAATTTAACTACACTTAAACCGGCGCGATTATTTAGTCTGTCAATTGTTTGCATTAATTGCTTATGTTTGGCAAAATTTTGGTCGTCAAACAACGATAATTGTCGGTGCGTTTCTGAAATTAAACCGGAAACCATAACTCCTGCTTTTTTATAAAACAATCCCTCTTTAAAGATAATTTGCAGTGCTTTTTTGGCTGCTTTAATCAAATCGATACTACTGGAAGTTGCATTAACTTGTAAAGTAAAGCTATTGGCATAATAGGGATTTTTTTTATCAAACTTATTTGTTCTGATAAAAACAGTTACCAAATTAGCCACACTCCCTTGTTCCCGCAATTTTCGGGCGCAAGATGCCGCAAAAGTTGAAACGGCTTCAGATACTTCATCATAACCGGATTTGCTTTTCGCAAAAGTTCGGGCTGTCCGTATAGCTTTACGTGGCTCAGGATGGTATGCCATTGGAATACAAGCTATTCCTAACAATTCTTGTTTAGTTCGTAAACCATTGACTGACATATTTTTACGGATAAAATGATCGGGTAAACGGGTAAAATCCCAAGCAGTTTGCACTTGATATTTCTGTAAAAAACGAGTGTATTGACGTCCAATGCCCCAAACATCATCAATTGGCGTCATCTTGAGTGCCTTTTCTATTTTTTTAGGCGTATCTATCAAAGCAACGCCGTTTTTCATATACTTTTTGGCAATTTTATTGGCAATTTTAGCCAGCGTTTTGCTGGGACCAAATCCTACACTCACAGGAATGCCTATATATTTTAAAACTTTTTGACGTAAGTCTATACCCGTTTGTTTCAAATCAATTTGTTTAAATCCGGAAAAGTCTAAAAAAGCTTCATCGATAGAATATACTTCAATATCCGGAGTAAAGTCCCTAAAAATACGCATCATCCGTTGCGACATATCCCCGTAAAGTGCAAAATTGGTCGAAAAAGCCAAAACTTTTTTAGCGGCTATCAAATCTTTAATCTCAAAAGTAGGCGTACCCATTTTGATACCTAGTGCTTTAGCTTCATTACTTCTGGCTATGATGATACCATCATTGTTAGACAAAACTACGATAGCCTTATCACGTAAAGCCGGATTAAAAACCCGTTCGCAAGAAGCGTAAAAATTATTACCGTCAACTAAAGCAAACATACTTAACATCTTTCTTACAAAATTAGAAAAAATACGCCTGTAAAATAAAAAATAAGAGGAAAGTATAACATGAAAAATATAGGTATTAATAACCGGTTAATTGGCTAACCAAATAACCAAAAGCCAAAAAAAAGAAAGACCGCTGTATAACTACAGCGGCCCTTCCCTTAACCAAAATAACTCAACTATGAAAAAATCTCACGCTTAATTAACAGCAAATCTTGTGCCAAAATTTTATTATTTCATTTTTTTCTTGTTAAAATACAAAAAAACTTCAGAAATTAATATTATTTTAACATTTTAATAAAATTGAAAAAAAGGCTCTATGTTGTTTTGTATGGGTAATAATAAATTAGGTTTAAGAATCATATATTCATGGTTATTAGCTTTTTAAATAATTTCACCCCTTACGGGGTTTATGTTTTTAACGTCATAAATTTTCTATAATTATATCACCCCTTCGGGGTTTATTAAATAAGCCCGAAGGGCTGACATTATTATAATAAAACAATTAAACAAAGTCTTTAAACCCCGAAGGGCTGACATTATTCTTTAAGATATTACATATATTACCCACCTAGATCGATATAGAGCCGAAAAAAATAAAAATTAATTCCTTTCTTTATTTCATGTCAGGATATAACAAATATTTTTGTCGTATGATTTTAAAATGCTTAATTCCTGCTTGCCATTTGGCTTTGATTTGTGCTACCGGTATGCCTTTTTCAATATCCTTTTGTAAACTTTGAGTACCGGCAAGTTTGACAAAAAACTTATTGAAAAATTTAGTTTTTAAAGAAACGGGGTAAGTTTGGTAACTGTTGATTAACCACTTGAGATACAACTCTTTAGGTGGTGTTATTTGACGTAAATCTTTTCCGTAGCAGACTTGATCTTGGTGTTTGGGCCATTTGCTGCCGGCGTTGGGTTTGGGAATAAAGGAAAATCCGGTTTTTGGCAAATATGGCGAGCCATATACTTGAAACGGAAAATCGGTACCACGTCCGACACTGACGTCTGTGCCTTCAAACAAACAAAGCGATGGATAAAGGCGGACTGCTTGATAGTTTGGTAAGTTTGGCGAAGGTTTGACCGGTAATCGGTAAACGGACTGATGTGTGTAATTTTGAATGGGAATAACGGTCAAATCAGCTTGTATGCCGTTTTTTAACCAATGTTCGCCATTGATCATACGGGCATATTCGCCAATAGTCATAGCATAGACGATAGGCACCGGATGCATACCGACAAAGGATTTGTTTTTATTTTCCATAACCGGACCGGCAATATAATCAGCATTAGGATTGGGACGGTCCAGCACAATAACCGGCAAGTGTTGTTCGGCAGCGGCTTCCATGATATAATGCAAAGTCGATAAATAAGTGTAAAATCTCGCACCTACATCTTGAATATCAAATACGATAACATCAACATCTTTTAAATCTTCAGCGGTTGGTTTTTTGTGTTTGCCGTAAAGCGAAATAATCGGTAAGCCGGTTGTTTTGTCTTTAGAATCGGCAACATGTTCGCCGGCAGATGCTTGCCCGCGAAACCCGTGTTCAGGAGCAAAAACTTTTACAATGTTAATACCTCTGCGTAGTAGCGTATCAACCAAATGCGTACCGTTTATTTCGGAAGTCTGATTGCCAACAACAGCAACTTGTTTGTTTTGAAGTAAAGGTAGATAACGATTTAGATTATAAGCACCGGGTAAAATTTTTGTTTGTTGAGCGGTTTGAACAGGCAAAATATAGTCTTTGGACGAGCTTTTGCATGAAAAAACAATTAAAAATAGGACAATACTCAATAAATATGTATTTTTGGCTTGCATAAATTTCCGGTATTTTGAATAATAATTTTTTTATAGCCAAACGTTTAATCAGGTCCGGCGACCACAAAAATAAGATATCTTCTCCGATTATTAAAATCGCTATTACATCTATTGCGATTGGAATGATTATTATGTTGATTTCCATGGCGACCGGATTTGGTCTGCAACACAAAATCAGAGAAAAAATATCGGCTTTTTCAGGACATATTATTATTAGCAATTATGATACCAATCAGTCGGGATTGACCTTAAAACCGGTGTCATTACATCAAGATTTTTATCCTAAGTTTAAAAATATCGATGGTATTAAGAATGTGCAGGCATTTGCGACTATCGGGGGTATTATCCGTACACCTAAAGATTTTGAAGGTATTATTCTCAAAGGCGTTGACAGCTTGTACAACTGGGATTTATTCAAACCTTATTTGATACAAGGCAAAATACCGCATTTTGGCAAACGCATGAATGATAGTATTATTTTGTCTAAAACCATTGCCGACCGTTTGCATTTGAAATTACATCAAAAAATCAATACGTTTTTTCTACGTCAGGGCTCTCAAAAACCTATGTTAAGAGTATTTAAAATTGCCGGTATTTACGATTCGGGTTTTGATGATTTCGATAAAACCTATATCATCGGCGATTTAAAGATGGTGCAAAAACTCTATAAATGGTCCGATACTTTAACCGGTGGATTTGAAGTGCTACTTCAAGATTTTGACCAAATTATCCCCAAAACCGATGAAATATACGAAGCGGTACCTTCAACCTTAAATACCGAATCTATTATTGATAAATATCCTTTGATTTTCAACTGGCTTAATATGTTTGATTTCAACATCTTATTGATTTTGGTTATCATCATTTTTATAGCCGGACTCAATATGATAACGACTTTGTTGGTCATGATTTTTGAAAAACGTCAGTTTATTGCCATTATGAAAGTGCTGGGCAGTTCGAACCGGCGTATTCAAAAAATATTCTTGATTCAAGCGGCTTACATCATTAGTATAGGTTTATTAATAGGCAATATTATTGGGTTAGGACTGATTCTTTTGCAAAAATATTTCGGATTTATCCGGCTCAATCCGGAAACCTACTACGTAAGAACCGCCCCTGTTTTTATCACTTTAAAAGATGTAATTTTGCTCAACACCGGTGTGCTGCTAGCCATTTTATTGATGTTGCTCTTACCGGTTTTAGTCATTAGTAAAATTTCTCCGGTCAAAGTTTTAAAATATGATTAGATTTTAAATTATTAAAGTCTAAAAAGTAGAAGCTTTTAATGTTGTCGCTATCTAAATATGTTGAGATTATACATAGTTGCCAAATTTCAGCAACAGATTAAAAAAAAATATGAATAAAACATCATGGTTTGGCAAGATTTTTGTTTCGTTTTTTTATATGAAAATGTCAGCTAACATACCTCAGTCCGATCTTAAAGTTGCTAATAATAAGCAAACTTTTCAAGAGCAATTACAAAAGATTATTTCTACAAAATGGCATCTTAAAAGCATTTTAGAAACCGGTATTGTTACCGATGAAGCAGCTTTTAAAGATGTTGAAATTGTTTTTAGTCAGTATCATATCTATGCTTTGTATGGTAATAGGGTTGATAAGTTTAAATATAAATTTTTAAGTCTTAAAACTTTTTTGGTAGTAATAGAAGGCGAAAATGTCAAATGTCGTATCAAAGAGTTAAACGACGATAGATTTGTATTTCATGCCGATTTCAGGAACTCACATTTTATCTTGGAATTAGAAGCAGTTTGATTTTTTTGATTAATATGGAAAATTAAATAGGTAAATTGATTTTACTTATGTAATTGAGAGTTTTCTTAGCCGGATTCTTTATTAACTTTTGCATTAACAGACTTTGTTATTTATAACTTTCATGCATTTTGTCATTCTGACTTTTACTTTATGAATTTTATCATTTCGAACGTGTGAGAAATCTCTTTCTTATCATATATTTTTATAAAATTTAGCTTAAATTTGTAGCAAAACACATTGCTATGGATTATATGGCTGAAATTATTGAAGGAATTAAATATGCCTTGCCGGCAGCAGTTACCGGTTATACTACTTATTACTTTTTAAACCGTTTTTACCGTTACGAAGAGAAAAAACAACTCTTACTTGCCAAAGCCGATTTAAAGAAACACGCTTTACCGGTTCGCTTACAAGCTTATGAACGTTTGGCTTTGTTTTTAGAACGCATATCACCTGCCAAATTGGTGCAAAATATTAAACCTGCAAATGAAGATAAGCATCAATACGAACTTTCTTTGGTTTTTCAGATTGAAAATGAGTTTGAACATAATTTGAGTCAACAAATATATGTGAGTGACCAATGCTGGAAAATGATAGTAACTTCAAAAAATGCAACTATGCTATTTATCAAACAAATATCTGAAGATACGTCTGTTAAAACGGCTTATGATTTACAACGCAGTTTGATAGAACGATCGGCTAAAGAGGAAGTCCCGACAAATATAGGTTTGGCATATATACGGAATGAAGTTAATGAATTATTATAACAAACAGTTTTATTTTAAATAAATTATGAAATACACAGAACCCATGTTGCGCGATGGCGCATTAGAAGGCAAAAATATCATAATTACCGGTGGAGGTAGTGGACTGGGCAAAAGCATGACCCGCTATTTCTTACAACTTGGTGCCAAGGTAGTGATTACATCTCGCAATTTAGAAAAATTACAAAAAACAGCTGATGAATTGATGCAAGAAACAGGCGGAGACGTTTTGGCGCTGGCTTGTGATGTGCGCCATTATGAGCAAGTGGAAAAAATGCTGGAAACGGCAGTTTCAAAATTCGGCTATATCAATGGCTTGGTCAACAATGCAGCCGGAAATTTCATCAGTCCGACAGAACGATTGTCGGCACATGCTTTTGATACCATTATTGATATAGTGCTCAAAGGCAGCAAAAATGCAACCTTGACATTGGGTAAATATTGGATAAAAGAACAAATCAATCCGGCGCGTATCTTAAATATTGTTACGACCTATGCGTGGACAGGCTCTGCGTATGTGGTGCCGTCTGCTACGGCAAAAGCCGGTGTCTTGGCGATGACGCGTTCACTGGCGGTAGAATGGGCAAAATACGGTATCAGTAGTAACGCCATAGCCCCGGGACCTTTTCCGACCAAAGGTGCCTGGGATCGTTTACTACCCGGCGATTTGAAAGAAAAATTTGACCCAGCCAAAAAAAATCCTTTAAAACGGGTCGGGGAGCACCAAGAATTAGCCAATTTGGCTGCTTATTTGATGAGCGATTATGCGGCTTATATCAATGGTGAAGTAGTAACGATTGACGGTGGCGAGTGGCTATACGGTGCCGGAGAATTTAACCAATTGGAACAAATACCCGAAGCCATGTGGGATATGCTTGAAGCTATGATAAAAAAGAGAAAGAAGTAGCAAGTTTATTAGTGCCAAGTTATCAGTGGAAAGCTGAAAATTACTTAGTGAAGCGCACTTTCCACTTGGCACTAAGCACTTTTAACTAATACGGACTATCCGATTCTATAAACGGTATATCCGGATTAAATAATTCTTCAATTAAAAGTAATAGTTGCGCTTCAAAATCTTTAATGATACTTGCATCTATTTTAGTACTGCCTGAAATATTGGCTTTAAGCAAACCGTGCTTGATACTTCTGGTAGATAATATCCCAACTTCAAACGGTAAATCGCTTGTTAATAGTTGTCCTTTTTTGTAGTATAACCAAGCATAGGTCAAGAGTTGTAACAATTTCTCTTTTTTAGCATTGTTTCGCAGCAGACTTAAATCTAATTGAGGCATCTCATCTTTTTTATTGGGTTTGCCAAGATTAATATTTTCCGGTTTTACAGCCCCTGTTTTATAATCAATAATGCGTAAATTACCATTCAATCGATCGATACGGTCCACTTTACCCCGGATGTAAATTTCCTTATTTTTAAAAGGCAATTTTGCTTTTAATTCTTGTTCTAAACCGACAATTTCCAATCGGTTACCGGTTTTAACTATTTTCTTATCCAATTCTAGTAAATCTTTAATGTTTTTTTTGATGATTTCAAAGACAATCAAATTTTTACCGGTAATCATTTCAGCATCAATAGGCGCTGATTCCCCAAAACTTTTTTTGATGAAAAATTGCAACGCCAAAGTTTTATATGTTTTTAAAAATCTATCAAAATCAGATATTTTTAAGGGCTTTCCGATATGGTCTTGATAGAGAATTTCCATAACATCATGGATAATTGTTCCGATAATATTAACCGGAATAGCATCGGTAATTTCTTGGCTGTCTTCCAGTTTTAAAATGTAGCGTTTGTAATAAGTAAGCGGATTGCGTACATAAGTACCCAATGCCGATGGTGAGAAACCTGAAAGCGTAATTGCCTGTAATTGTTCCAGCGCATAAGGTGTTTTAATAATTTCTTCTTTTTCAAGCATTTTTGAATCGGTCGATAATCCAAGAATATGCCGGTTGATTTGATGAATTTTAGAGTCCAACTCGTTTTCTATTTGTGTAACAAACCGGCTTTGCTCACCGGCACCGAAACCATCGCCGGCGGCATTGTATATCAAACTGATTTTTTTGGCACGTTGCAATAGACGATAGAAATGATAAGCCATCGTAGCATTTTGTTCGTAGTGTTGGGGTAAGCCGAAATGTTTTTTAAGTTCAAAAGGAATAATAGAACGATCGTTGCGTCCGCGGGGAAAAATGCCTTCGTTCATTGAGGTGATGATCACGTGGTCAAAATCGAGTAATCGGGTTTCGAGCATCCCCATGATTTGCAAACCTTCGAGCGGTTCACCTTCAAAAGCCAGCCGTTCTTGGTGTAGTAAGCGGTTAAACAAATATTGAAAAGTACGCATGTTTTTAATGTCACCGGTTTGTATGACAAAGGTTCTGATTTGATTAAATAATTGTTCAAACTTGACCAATGCCAAACCGTCTAATTCGTCAGGATGTTTTCGTCCAAAGAAGTCGATGAAATGCAGCAATAATTCAACAAAATTAGAAATGGAAAATTTTTTGAGAATCAAATCTTTGATAAATGAATCTGATTCTTGCAAAGTTTTGAGCCATAAATCTTGAGAGATTAAATTGGTCTTAAATTGTCCTAATTTATTTAATAACAAGTCATTGGCATGTAGTTCTTTGAGAGATAAAATTTGTTCAAAAACAGGCAAATTGATAATACTGATGATGGTGTCGAGGTGAAAGCGTTCGTATAGTTCTTTTTCGGTATATAATTGCACCAACAATTCAAAGAACCGACTGATTGGCAAATTTTTAAGAGGTAATCCCAAAGTTATATTGACTCCTGAGATGGTTTCGGGCAGGCTATTAATCATAGGCAACAGCAAATGATCTTCGTTTAAGACAATGGCTGTTTCTTGCAAATCAATTTTACCGACACTTGTATCGGTTTGATTCTTAATAATTTTTGCTACAGCTTGCGCCTGTGTGGTGCTGCCGGTAACCCCGATAATATCTATTTGTTTAGGTTCATTAAACCGGTCAAAAACCCAATTAAAATTTTTAAAATTACGACGGTGTTCGTTAATAAATCTACCGGCTTCAAAATGGGACTGTAAATAATAAGTGTCTGCATCCCAAAATACCTGGGCTTTATTATTTTGAACTAATGCTTTGATAATATTCATTTGGTTGGTTGACAACGCATTAAACCCGGCAAAAATAATTTGATTTTCGGTAAATTGTGTAGAAATATGCTCAATATGACCGGCAACATAGCGGCTCATCATACCGGTATAGCCTTGGTTTTGTTCTTGTAATTTAGTTTTCAAATTTTGATACAAATCATAGAGCGACGCATAAAATTGGAGATAATCCGTAATCATTTTCGGACTGTCGTGCTTGAGTTGCCAGTCTTCTATTTTCTTAACTTCGTTGATGTAAGTAAAGACTTCTTTGGCATGGACATTATAAGCATCTATTTCATTAAAGTCGTTTAAAACTGCCGGTGCCCAACGGATAAACTCATCAAAATTTTGGGCTTTATCACCATACAAGTCTTTATAAGCCTGAAAAAACGTAAATAGTAAATCCAACCATTCACTTTGCCGGTAAGGTGATAAATTCTCAATAAAAGCTTCGAGTGTCATTATTTGGGGCGACAAAATTGGTTTTTCTACAGCTTCGACCAAAGCTTTCTTTAAAAATATACCTGAACGTTTATTGGGTAAGACAACTATTTTTTGATGTAAATCCGGTGATTTAAGTAATTCGTTGGCTATTTGTTGTAGAAATTTGGGCATATTTAATATGTGTTCATAAAATTAATCGTAAAAATACAAAAACATTTCAAAACGCTTTTTGTTAATTTAACTATTTTTTTAACTATAATCCGATATTTATGATATAAATTTGTTTTTTTTAAATTATTTTTTATTAATTTTGCAAAACAATAAACACACATGATATGAAAAATAACATTTTTTATTTGCTGATAATTTTAAGTTTTTCAGTATCAGCACAAGTATCAATTAATACCAATGGTGCTAGTCCGGATAATTCTTCAATGTTAGATGTTCAAAGTACTGATAAAGGTATTTTGATCCCGAGAATGGATGAAACAGCTATGAATAATATTGCAACACCTGCAACGGGTTTAGTAATTTACAACACAACTGCCAATGTCTTTTATTATTTTGATGGGAACTCATGGCTTCCTATTGGAGATGGTATTCCTGATGACGATTGGACTATTGACGGTAACGATATGTATAATAATAATACAGGAAATGTAGGGGTGGGAACAAATTCACCGGCTACTAAATTGGATGTTAATGGAGAAATTAAACATGGAAATGCTCTTTATCTATACAGTAACGCCGGAAATGGAACTCATGCATGGGTAAAATTTAACAGTCCGGATAATGGTTATGGAGATAATGTTTTTATGGGTGCCGGTGGAACAACCATAGTAGGAGCAGGAGAATCACCGGTTTATGTTAAAAACAATATAAATACAACCAATGGACATGAAATTTTATATTTAACTTCTGACCGAACAGATACTAATGCAGCTATTAAATTTATAACTAATTTGCAAAATAATGATTGGAGTACTAGAGTTGAGCCTATGACTATTTTAGGTAATGGTAAAATCGGTATAGGAACTAATAATCCTACCGGAACATTACATATTGCTGCTACTAACGATGCCGGACCTAATGGATCAAGTAACCCGGGTGCTGATTTTGTGATTGGCAAAATTAATTCGACACACATGGAAATAGATAATAATGAGATACATGCTATGAAAGATGCTGATACAGGATCAGCTTTATACCTTAATGACAACGGTGAACCGGTTGTGATTGGAGCTGTTCTTCGTATAAAACCATCGTCTGCCCCATCAAATCCAAGTAAAGGTACCATATATTTTGACTCATCGGATAATAAACTGAAATGTTATGATGGTAGTACTTGGCAAAATTTATGGTAATAATATAAATCATTTCTATAACATACTAAGGTTTGGCTTCGGTCAAACCTTTCTTTTTTGTAGTTTTGCAATATGAATAAATACCAAGATACAATTATAGCTTTAGCAACCCCTGCAGGAAGTGGAGCTATTGGTGTTATCCGTTTGTCGGGCCCGGAGGCTATTAATATTGTCAATCGTTTTTTTCAAAGCAAATTCGGTCAAAAAGATTTACAAAAAGTTCCGACACATACCATTCATTTAGGTTATATCAAAGATGATGACCAAATTTTAGATGAAGTATTGGTCAGTATTTTTAAAAATCCGCAGTCTTATACAGGTGAAAATGTCGTGGAAATTTCCGTTCACGGCTCAGCTTATATCCAACAACAAATATTGCAATTATTCTTAAAAAACGATGTTCGGCACGCACAAGCCGGTGAATTTACCTTACGGGCATTTCTCAATGGCAAGATGGATTTAGCGCAAG
>JALWLE010000083.1 GCA_026996605.1 Flavobacteriales bacterium | reverse complement strand
TGAAAAACAAATCTTTAAAAACCGACAAGCCTGTTTCAATAAAAATTAGTAAATTTTTTCATATTAAGCAATTAGATAATCAAATATATTCTGATGCATGTATTGAAAATATGTATTATATAGAAATACCAAAGTATTTATCGTGGGAACAATTCCGTAGCATTACCATGCAAGTCAAACATAATGTCAGCAATAATAATTTTGATGTTGCCAAAGGACTGTTTTATAAAGATGACACGGTCAAAGATATGATTCGGCTGTTTAAATCTAATATGTCTTTAGAACTTTTGCAAGAAATCAAACAGCGTTATGACAAAGCTATTAATAATCTGTAAATATGGACCCGAATGAAGGTTTGCCTATCCATTGGCAAGTAAACGGATTTGATATAGAAATTAAATATCCGGGCAAATTGTACTGGCCGGATGATCAACTTACAAAACTAGAATTAGTCAGCTATTACAAAGAGATAGCCGAAACGATGATGCCTTATCTCAAACTAAGACCGGTTACATTACGCTATTTTCCCCGTGGCATTGATAAAATATCCTTTTATAAGCGAGATTACAGTGCGCCTATCCCCGGCTTGATTGACACTTATCCGTATGAAGAAATCAGTCAGCATAAGACGATAATGGTGCCGGTAGTGGCAAGTTCGGCAGGTATTGTTTATTTGGCTTCTAAGGGCTGCATCGAATTTCATACATGGGCTTCAAAAATTACCGATATTTTTCATCCTACTTGGGCGGTATTTGACTTAGACATTGATACCGGCTATGATTTTAAAATGATATTGGAAGCTGCGTCATTGCTCAATAACTATTTAAACGAATTAGGAGTTAAAGCCTTTGCCAAAACTTCCGGTGGTTCGGGCATGCACGTCTATGTGCCGTTAAAGCCGGTATATGAGTTTAAAACAGTTAAAACATGGGTGCAACATATTGGCGAACAAATGCAGCAACGCTACCCTGCCCTATTTACTTTGCCCAAAAAAGGTAATAAAACCCATGAAACCAATAAAGTAGTCATTGATTATATGCAAAATATCATCACGCGTAATACTGCAAGTGTTTATACTGTCAGAGCCAAAAAAGGCGCAACGGTTTCAACACCGGTTACTTGGGACGAAGTGGCTGCTAAAGGTTTTACCCCTACTGATTTTAATATTAAAACGGTTCCTAAACGCGTTGCTCAAAAAGGCGATTTGTTTCAAGAAGTATTGCGTTTGCAACAGGAATTACCGAAAATTTATTGAGTAAAAAGCTGAAAGTTAAATATTGAAAGTACAAAATCTTATTTTTTATCGCCGTAGATACGTTTTGCCAAAACGTATCTACGACATAAAACAAAACGAAAATTTGTTAAATCCCCCTAAAACAATCATTTTCATTATCGTTAAACAAACAATTTCAATCAAATGTCCGAAAAATTTCGTGGAAAATTTCGAACTGCATCCCATCGTTTAAAAAATTTTGATTACGCATCCGACGGCGCGTATTTCATCACCATTGTAACCCAAAACCGCAAAAATTTTTTTGGTAAAATTATAGATAATAAAATGATATTGAACGAAAAATTCTATTTCAATGGCAATTCGTTTTTTTAAACGACAAACAACGGTAAATTCCCACCAAATCATCCCCGATTTCGCCTGGCAACGAAATTACCACGACCGCATCATCCGCAACGACGACGAATTAAACCGAATACATGAATATATAATTCACAACCCGCAAATGTGGAAATGCGATAGGAATAATCAAGGATTGTGGTTGTGAATGGGGATATTTTTACCACCGCTTCGACGCGGTACGGATCATAATTCATTACAAAAAAAATCCGCAGATTTGACCCGCAAGGCGCATAAAATATCCTGGTAATATTGCAGGATTAGCCCAAGGTATTTATTTCATCGATATTTTGAACAAACAAGGACAAAAAAACTGACATCTTAAATAATTCATAGTCTAAAAGCTTTTTCATATCTTTGAAAAATAATTAATAAGATAGATGACTGAACAAAAAAATACATCAAACCAACACAAATCCGGATTTGTCAACATCATAGGCAATCCGAATGTTGGAAAATCAACCTTTTTAAATGCCGTAGTGGGCGAAAACTTAGCAATTACAACGCCTAAAGCGCAAACCACCCGGCATCGTATCTTGGGCATTGTCAATGGCGATGATTATCAAGTGATTTTTTCCGACACCCCCGGTATTATCAAGCCGGCATACGAAATGCAAGAAGCAATGATGGATTTTGTCAAAGAATCCTTTGAAGATGCTGATATACTGCTATATATAGTGGAAGCCGGTGAAAAAGATTTGAAAAACGAGACATTTTTCAACAAAATAAAAAACGCCAAAGTACCGGTTTTGTTGTTGATAAACAAAGTGGATCAAACCGATCAAGAAAAATTGGAAGAAATGATGAAATATTGGCAAGAGAAATTGCCGAATGCTGAGATTTTCCCTATTTCCGCTTTACATGGATTTGGTGTCGATCAGGTTTTAAACCGTATTTTGGAATTGTTACCCGAGTCCCCCCCCTACTTCGCCAAAGACCAACTGACCGATAAATCGGAACGTTTTATTGTCAATGAAAAAATCAGAGAAAAGATTTTAAAACATTACAAAAAAGAAATTCCGTATGCCGTAGAAGTTGAAACCGAAGAATTTAAAGATGATGGTGACAGAATAAGAATCAGGGCTATTATTTATGTCGAACGGGATTCTCAAAAAGGTATCATCATCGGGCATAAAGGCGCCGGACTCAAACGTATCGGAACCGAAGCGCGTAAAGATTTAGAAAAATTTTTCGGCAAAAAAATCTATTTGGAACTCTATGTCAAAGTCAATAAAGACTGGCGCAAAAAAGCCGAACAACTCAAACGTTTCGGGTATAAAGACTAATGGTATTGAAAGCACTCTGTATATACAATCCTAATGCGGGAAGCGGCAAAGCCGGAAAGCAATTGCCGGTTATTAAAGAACTATTGGAAAGATATCATATTGATGCTGAAATTCAATTAACCCAATTTGCACATCACGGTACAAAATTAGTTCAAGAAACTGATTTATCTGCTTATGAGGCTTTAATCATTGCCGGTGGTGACGGTAGTTTTTTTGATGTACTTAACGGCTACATGGAAAAACAAGTTGAAATTCCTATTGGTATTATTCCCGTCGGAACAGGCAATTCTTTATCAAAAGACATTAGTAAACGGCACGATAATCTTGAGAATTTTGTAAAAATCATTGCCGAAGGACACCAAAAATATTTTGATGTGGGTAAAGTCAGTACCAATGATAAAACATTTTACTTTGGCAATATGACCGGATTTGGTTTTACGACCGATGTCACTTTAACCGGTATTAAATTCAAATTATTAGGAGATTTTGCCTATACATTAGGCGTTATTTTCAATACAATAAAACTTAAAACCTACCCTTTGCAAATGATTATCAATGGGCAAACTTACAATTTGCAAAACACTTTTGTGACGGTTTCCAATTCGAGATACGCAGGTGGTAAAATGATGGTGGCACCCAACGCTGAGATTGATGATGGACTTTTGGATATTGTAGTGGTTAATAAGGTAAGTCGGTTACAATTGCTCAAAACGTTTCCTAAAATATTTGACGGTAGTTATATCCAATCTGAATTTGTAAACTACTATCAAGCACCCGAAGTTGCTTTTACAACCAATCATCAAAAAATTGTATCGCCTGATGGTGAAATAATGGGTGAACTGCCCGTGAAAATCAATGTTTTACCCAAAGCCATCAAAATATTTGTTGAGCAATCAATATAATTATCTCATAAACTGAATCAGTTGTTAAAAGTAGTATTATTCTCTTCGAACTTCTAATTTCTAACTTCTAATTTTAAGCTCTCGATTATCATTCGGAAGTCAATTCCAACAGTTTTCGTCTGTAAACACTCAATAATTTTGATTTGGAAATAAATCCGATATATAAACCGTCTTGAATTACCGGCAAATTCCATGCGCCGGTTTCGGTAAATTTGCGCATAATATCCGGAAAATGGTCTTTTTCATAGATAATAACATCCGGTGATTTGTGCATTAAATCGCGCACATAAGTATTGTCATACAAATCACGATTAAACATAATTTGACGAATATCATCTAAACTAACCATACCTAAAAAATGTCCCTGTTCATCAACAACCGGAAAAATATGACGGTGTGAGCGTGTAACAACATTATATACCAAATGCCCCAAACTCATGGTTGGGACAATAGAAATAAAATCTTTTTCTATTACCTGTTGCCACTCAATTAATTGTCCGGCAAATTTGTCTTTATTGTGCGTTGGAAGCGCATTTATTTCTGCTAACTGCATGGTATAAATGCTATACTTCAATATCTTTTTAGAAATCATATAAGACAAAGCCGCAACTAGCATAATGGGTACAATCAAATCGTAACCACCGGTTATTTCGGCTATTAAGAAGGCTGCTGTCAGTGGCGCTTGCAACACACCTGCTATGGTGCCTGCCATACCGACCAATGCAAAATTTTCAGGAGAAAGTTCATGTCCGAATAATCCGGAATAGTTTAGTATTAATGCCAAAACATACCCCGATATTGCACCGGTAAATAAGGTTGGCGCAAAAACCCCACCTATGCCGCCGGCGCTAAATGTCAGAGACATAGCTACCACTTTAAAACTTACCAACAATACAAAAAACAAAATTATCATATAGATATCGTTATGGTTAATATTGAACCACGATGTATTTACGACAAAATGATAATTATTGAGTAAAATATGATTTAAAATTTCATAACCTTCACCATAAAGCGTCGGTATGAAATAAATGGTTAAACCGAGAAATAATCCGGCTATAGCCCAACGTTTCCAAACATTTTCTATCTTTTCAAAAAAATTCATTATTTTGTAATAAACTTTGACAAAATAAATAGAAGTCGTAGCGGAAGTTATGCCTAAAAGGATAAAAAACGGTATATCCTTGAGCATATAATGATGTGTTAGATTAAAGTGCAACAATATATTTTTACCCATAAAAAAATAGGAAGTAAGTATTCCCGAAACTGATGCCAAAATTAAAGGTAATAATGAGGTCATAGTTAAATCAAAACCGAAAATTTCGACAGCGAATAATATTCCGGCAATAGGTGCTTTAAATATTGATGCAAAAGTACCGGCAGCTGCAGCACCCAATAAAAGATTACGTTGCTTTAAATTTAAATGTAACAAACGTGATAAATTGGAACTGATAG
The DNA here is from genome assembly GCA_026996605.1 of Flavobacteriales bacterium. Lineage (GTDB taxonomy): Bacteria > Bacteroidota > Bacteroidia > Flavobacteriales > Flavobacteriaceae > WGBX01. Next base: position 8,809 of record JALWLE010000083.1, on the reverse strand, counting down.
CCGCACCGGTCAAAGTGGAAGGTCCCTCCAAACCTACTGAACCACCAAATCCAACTGTTAAAGGTGCTGTGATTAATGAAGCATAAGTATGATAAGACGGAATCATGCTTTTGAGTTTCGTAATGGCATACAAAACCAAAGGTACACCATCTTCGACAGGTTTTTTAATAATAAGTTTTATAACTATAATAACCAAACCAATCCCGATAATCGGGAAAATAAAGTATAAAGCCCGATGTATATCGTGAATAAAATCGGCTTCTAATACATGTTGAATTAAGTGGGTAAAGTTCTTGATGGTAACTGCTGCCAGTCCGGTTAATAAACCTATAATTATACTGATTAAATTAATAAATTGCTCGTTACTAATATGTTTGTAACGCCAGCGGAAGAACTTATAAATCAATTTTTTGGTTCGAAAAATTCTTCTAAGGTATCTAAAATAAACCGTGAATTTCCGCATTGACTTTTTCTATTATTGTTCCCAAATCTTCAGGTTTTTGTACAAAATTTAAATTATCTACTTCAATGACAAGCAGTTTGCCTTTGTCATAATGATCAATCCAATCATCGTAACGCTTATTCAAATTGCTCAAATAATCTATATTAATAGATTTTTCATAATCCCTGCCACGTGAGTGAATATTTCGGACTAAAGTCGGGATAGATGCTTTGAGATAAATCAACAAATCCGGTGGGGTAACAATCAGTTCCATCAAATCAAAAAGTGATGCATAATTGTCATAATCCCGTTGACTCATCAACCCCATAGCATGCAGGTTAGATGCAAAAATAAAACGATCTTCATAGATTGTCCTGTCTTGGATGATATCTTTCTTGTCTTTTTTTATTTCCAAGATTTGTCTAAACCGACTGTTTAAAAAATAAACTTGTAAATGAAAAGACCAACGTTCCATATCGTGATAAAAATCTTCCAAATAGGGATTTTCATCTACCGATTCGTAATGGGGTTCCATCTTTAAATGCTGTGACAATAAAGTAGTTAAAGTCGTTTTTCCGGCTCCGATATTTCCTGCAATAGCTATATGCATAGATTTAAAATTTACGTTATGCAAACTTACATAAATTATTGTTTTGAAGAAAAATAAAAGCCGGATTTTTTAAAAAGAAATGATAAACATTAATCCAGAATGACTTCTGCAATAACGGTCTCGCCACCGCGTGTCTTATCGCCTATAACAACTTCGGGGTTAGTATTTAAAGGTAAGAATATATCAACTCTTGAACCAAACTTGATAAATCCGGCGTCTGCCCCCTGCTCTACGATATCGCCAACTTTGGAATAATTTTCAATCCGGCGAGCAACTGCACCGGCAATCTGCCGAAACAAAACCGGTCCTATAACCGGATTGTCAACAACAATCGTGGTGCGTTCGTTAAGCTCTGATGATTTTGGGTGCCAAGCAACCAAGTGTTTACCTTTGTAATATTTACTGTAAATCACTTTGCCACTTATGGGATATCGGGTGGCATGTACATTTAAAGGTGACATAAAAATGGACATCTGCAGACGCTTGTCTTTAAAAAATTCTGGTTCAAAAACTTCTTCAATCACAACAACTTTTCCATCTACAGGAGCGATAACTTCATTAGGATTGGCTTTTACAGAACGGGATGGAAATCTGAAAAAATACACAATTAACATAAAAGCAATCAATGAAATAATAGAAAAAATACTATTGAGCCAAAAAATATGATAACGAGTGTGAATAAAGTAATTAATAATAATAATTACTAAAAATGACCAAGCAATAATTCTATATCCTTCTTTATGTAGTTGCATAAATTTATCAAATAATTAACAAAAAAACGTACACAAACGGCACCGCAAAGATATAACTATCTAACCTGTCTAATATACCGCCGTGTCCGGGAATAAGATTGCCGGAATCTTTGACATTTGCTAACCTTTTAAAACGTGATTCCAACAAATCGCCCAAAGTGCCAAAGATAACAATTATAAGTGTTAAAATTAAAAATTGCGGCAATTTTAACATTAAATCCCAACCACTGAACCGGAAAATAAGATAAGCCGTTATCAAGCCACCGGCTAATCCACCGATGACACCTTCAATGGTTTTTTTAGGTGAAATTTTTTCTGCTAATTTATGTTTTCCAAAATTTTTTCCGGTCAAATAGGCAAAACTATCTGATGCCCAAATAATAAAAAATATAGACAACAACAATTTGCTATCTATCCCTAACGCTAATGAAAACGGTAGAGATAAGTAAAACACCGCTAAATACAAACGGGCTAACATATTTAATGATATTCTGTCAAATATAAAATATATAAATGGTATAAACAAAACTAATAGACTAAAAGCACCGGCTATTTTTATCACCTTAATATCTAAAGGTGCCACTTGGTAATGATACAAAAATGATGTTATATAAAGAAATAAAGAAGGAAGCAAAACCGTTTTGTAATTCAAATCAACCAAAGCAGAAAATTCGCGTAAGCCGATAAGCATAAAAATACCTAATAAAACAACTGTCCAAGAATAGGTTTGTAAAGCCAAAATGACAGTTAAGCTATATAATAAACCGAAAACGGTTCGTTTTGTAAGTTCGTTCATGTGTATGTGTTGATTATTTGGTTATATGATTAAATGGTTATTTGATGATACTGGTTATTTGGTTGTTTGATTAAATTGTCATTTCGAACGTAGAGAGAAATCTTTTGTTAACCGCTAGTAAATTATTAGATTTCTCAATCATTTTCACCTTCGAAATAACAATTGCACTAGTCACTATTTCGCTTGGCACTTTCTGCTAATATTAATTCTCTATCAAAAACAAATAGGTTTCGTACCATTTATTACCCGATAAATCATTTTTTGGTTGGGCAAATATACTCATTGTTTGAATATTGGCAGGTGGTTTTTCATATTTATTATTAATATCTATCAAAGCTTGAGTTTTATTTGATGTAATTTGATTGGTTAAAGCCACAATTACCCGACGTTGCGGCAGTTCCACATTACGATAAGCTTTAGTATGCGTTGCGGTTGTCATAATGCTGCCTTCATCGGCAATCAAGGCTTCACAACCTCCTAATAACACACCGGTTTTATCAAATTGGTCTGTAACAGGAATATTTAATTTGTTGAGAAAATGGAAATAAGAGCGTTCCAAAACCATAAAAGCTTCAATATCAAGGTATTTTAACAGTTTAAGCAAACCGGTTTTAAAATCATCCATATCATCAGGATAGAAAAAAGCCCCACCGTTTTGTTTAAAATGATATACAAAAAGTTCATCTATTTCCATAGAGCCGAATTGATCATCATCCGATTCATCATTTAGATGTTCATATGATTTGGATTTAGATGAAAAAAAACGTTTGATAAAATCCATATTTTTTTTAAAACTTAAAATTTTATTACAAAGATAAAAAATATGCTTGAAATAATTATTAGAGTAATAAAATTTTGATTTTTTTACTAAATAATTTAATAAAAATTATTATTCAAATTCAAATGATATTGAAAATAAATTTCAATAATTAAACCAGATTTTCAACTCAATTAATAATTCTCACTAAATTCGCATCAACAAAATCACACTTTAATGAATAAAGCCAATAAACGATTTATTGAACGGGTCAGAACTAAAGTTAGTCGGGCTGTTTCCGATTTTGAGTTGATCCAAGCAAATGATACGGTTGTCGTAGGGATTTCGGGCGGTAAAGACTCTATGGCTTTGCTGGATATTTTAGCCAATAGACGTCTATCGTCGCCTTTTGATTATGAAATTATAGCTGTCCATATTCAATTAACAGATGTGCCTTATCATACTGATGCAGAGTATTTAAGAGAATTTTGTAAAAGTAGAAATATCCGGTTTGATATGATTGTTGACGAGCAAAAAATCATTCAAGAAAACAAACAACCTTGTTTTTATTGTGCTTGGAACCGGCGCAAATTGTTATTTGAATATACCGCTAAACATCAATATCAAAAAATTGCTTTGGGACATCATAAAGATGATGCGGTTGAAACGCTTCTAATGAATATGATACAACATGGTGAAATCAGTGCCTTTCCGGTTAAATTACCAATGTTTGACGGAAAATTTGAACTGATCAGACCCTTAATTTATACGACGAATAAAGAATTGGAACGTTATATTGGATTGATAAGATACAAACCACTTCCGTATGATTGTCAATATGCCGCTACAAATCGTCGTGAACAGATTAAAAGCTTGATAAAACAAATGTATCAAATTCACCCCGATGCGGTTTCCAATATTTTTAAATCGATGCAACATATTGACAAGAAACATTTACCTTAACCAATAGTTCACAAATGTAATTTACATGTGTAACTTGCGTCTTTTACGTTCTGCAGACAATAGTTCTAATTCACGATTGGTTTGTCCCGCAACCGAAGTGTTTTCTTCAGCTCTTCTAATTAAATAAGGCATTACGTCTTTGACCGGTCCAAAAGGAATATATTTACTCGTATTGTAGCCCAATTTGGCTAAATTAAAAGTAATATGATCACTCATACCCAGTAATTGACCAAACCATACACGCTTATCATCTTTTTGTAAGCCGTATTGTTCAATCAATCGGGTCAGATATAAGGCACTGTCTTCATTATGTGTTCCTGCATAAACCGACATATCATCAATATATTCCACCATATATGCCATAGTATCGTTAAAATTTTTATCTGTAGCAGCTTTATCTACACAAATAGGGTCTTCATAGCCCAATTCTTTGGCTCTGGCTCTTTCTTTTTCCATATAAGCACCACGCACCAACTTCATTCCTATTTTAAAGCCTTCTTGCTTGGCCCGTTGATGAAGTTCTTTTAGATATGATAATCTGTCTTTTCTATATAACTGTAAGGTGTTAAATATAATAGTTTTTTCTTTGTTATAGCGACGCATCATTTCTTCAACTAAATCATCTGCAGCTTTTTGCATCCAAGTTTCTTCGGCATCAATCATCAAAGGTACATCGGCTTTATATGCTGCTTGTGACAATGTATCATACCGATTAACTATTTTGTCCCATTCGACTTGTTCTGTAGTTGTTAGTTCTTTGCCCGAAGATACTTTTTCATAAATGGCAAAACGTCCCATACCTGTTGGTTTAAACACTGCAAAAGGAATCTCCTGACGATTCTTGGCAAATTCAATCAATTCCAAATTTTTTTGTAAGGTCGCATCAAATGTTTCATCGTTTTCCGCCCCTTCTACCGAATAATCTAAAATCGAATAAACTCCTTTAGTAAATAATTTATCTACTAATGGTAAGGAATCTTTCTCAGTCACACCACCGCAAAAATGGTCAAAAACGGTTGTTTTTATCAAACCTTCAACCGGAAAATGATGTTTTAACGCAAATTTGGTAACTCCGGTACCGAGTTTGACTAATGATTCATTTTTTATCATTTTAAATAACCAATAGGCTTTTTCGAGTTCTGCATCTGATTTTATAGCAAATGCCACTTTTGTATCGTTAAATATATCCTTGTTCATTATTGCAATTTTTTTCAAAAATAAAAAGTTTTAATGAGATTTATATGACAAATATTAGTATTTTTAGCGCAAAAATTTTGTTAATGGCTTATTATTTTGAAAACGACGGCATTGAAGCTTTAAATAGTTATATATCTGAAAATAATCCCTCTAAAATATTTGTCTTAACAGACAATAATACTCGTAAATTTTGCTTAAAAACTTTTGAAAACAGCACAAATATTAAGTTTACATCTGTAAACTTTAAAAATGGGGATAATCATAAGAATTTGCAAACGCTTACGGTCTTATGGGAAAAATTAATGCGTAAAGGTGCCGATAGAAAATCTTTAATAATTAACTTAGGTGGTGGTGTCGTGACAGATATGGGAGGCTTTGTGGCAGCTACCTTTAAACGCGGGGTTAAATTTATACATGTTCCTACCAGCCTACTTGGTATGGTAGATGCCGCAATCGGTGGTAAAAACGGTATCAACTTTATGGAAGTTAAAAATCAGATTGGTACCATAATGCAACCTGAATTTATATGGATTAACACAGAATTTTTAAAAACTTTACCACAAGATGAATTTATTTCCGGCTTTGCCGAAATGCTTAAACATGGTTTAATAGCCGACTCTTCTTATTGGGAAGAATTAAAGGATTTTCATCAAAATCCTTCTGATGTAAAGCTTTCCGAATTAATCAAAACATCTGTAAATATCAAAAATCGTATCGTTCAAAAAGATCCGTTTGAACAAGATTTACGAAAATTATTGAATTATGGACATACTGTAGGACATGCTCTGGAAAGTTATATGAACTATCAAAAGCATATAAAGTTATCACATGGTAAAGCAGTCGCTGCCGGTATGATTATAGAAGCTTATTTATCATATAAAATTAACGATTTAACTTTAAATGATTTGAATGACATCAAGCAAAGTATCAATGTTATATACCCTGTTATTAAACTGTCAATCAATGATATAAAGCAAATTATTGACTTAATGCAATTTGATAAGAAAAACGAAAACGGGGTGATAAAATTTGTTTTGCTCAATACTATAGGAGCAGCCGATTTTAATAAAGAAGTTCCGGAAGCGCTGCTCTTTGAAGCTTTTGAATTCTATCTAAGCTAACTTTATAAACGAAAAAAACCCGGATTTTTTAAACCCGGGCAAATAACAATATTTTGAAAAAAATTATACTAATTCTTTAAAAATAGTATGCATTAATCGTTTTTTGTCGTTAATACTTTCTTCTAAAGAAATCATAGTTTCGGTACGGATAATGCCTTCAATATCATCTATTTTAAAGATAATTTCTTTGGCATGTTGTGTATTTTTAGCACGGATTTTACAGAAAATATTAAATTTTCCGGTTGTAATATGCGCTACTGAAACATAAGGTATCTCTTCCAATCTGTTAAGTACAAATCTGGTTTGAGATGTCTTTGACAAATAGATACCGACATAAGCAATAAAAGAGTACCCCAGCTTATCATAGTCTAAAATCAAAGTCGAACCTTTGATAATACCGGCTTCTTCCATTTTACGTACTCTGACGTGAACAGTTCCGGCTGAAATAAGTAGTTTTTTTGCAATTTCGGTAAACGGTGTCCTTGCATTGTCAATAAGCATATCTAAGATTTGCAAATCGACGTCATCTAAATGTATTTTTCCCATTTTACAATATTTTTATTTCGTTATTTTATTTTGGAGCAAATATACGACATCTTATTAAATAATTATAATTTTTTTATTTTTTTCCACTTTTTGATGTCATTAATGAGAATTTTAACCCTATTCCTTTGTTAATTTTATTATAAATGTAGATAGCTGTTACTTTATCATATTAATACACTGCCAATATTTAGCATTTTTTGGCACATCGATGCTCTTAACATAATAATTATCAAAACCACTTTTGCAACTACCGGTACTTAATTATGACATTCATTTTGCATATATTGTCTCTGTTACATTAACTATAATTGATTGTTTACAAACTATCACTCTTTTTTACATCGTAATACATCAAAATTTTATAAGTATTCGGAATCAAATATCTATAATATAACTTTTTCTTATTATTTATTGTTACATTATTGATTATCAAGTATTTATTATATTATAGTAAAGTTATAGATTCATTGATTTTTTACAATTTTAAATATTTATGATAAAAATCACGGTGGTTTACAATTGTGATTAGAATATTTTTAGTAATTTTGAAAATTAAATAATTACATTTGTAAAGTATGAAAACGATTAACGAACGTATTCAATTTATTTTAGATCATTATAATTTAACAGCGGGGGCTTTTGCCGAAAAAATGGGTATTCAAAAAAGTAGTGTGTCTCACCTACTCTCCGGTCGTAACAAACCATCCTTTCAGTTTTTGTCAAAATTGGTTAAAGCATTTCCTGAAATAAATCTAAATTGGTTTATTACCGGAGACGGCGATATTTTTAACAAACCCGAACAAAATATCGAATATGCAAATCTCAAGGATTTTGAAAAACAACCGGAAATACCTAAAAATAGCGCTACGGAAGAAAAACCGGTTAAAAAAGTACTAAAAAAATTGGCAAATGAATCTGATTCAAATGCCAATGCTGTAGAAAATATCATTATGGTTTATACCGATGATACCTTTAAAATTCTAAAAAAACATTAGGACATAATCGTAGCAATCAACTTACGGTTTCCGGCATTGTTTCTAAATTCGCATAAAAATATACCTTGCCACTGCCCCAAGTTTAAGCGTCCGTTGGTGATGGGAATAGTGATATCCGTTCCAATCATAGCAGCTTTAATATGTGCCGGCATGTCGTCACTACCTTCTATGGTATGTTGATAGTATGGCATATCTTCCTTGACAATATCATTAAATGCCGACTCTAAATCTTGACGTACGGTTGGATCAAAATTTTCATTGATCATAATACTGGCGGAAGTATGTTGTATAAATAAGTGCAGCAATCCGGTTTCGGGTAACATCTCTCCTACTGCATTTGTTATCAAGTCGGTAATTAAGTGATAACCACGCGGATAAACCGGTAAAATTATTTTTTTTTGTTTCATATTAATCTGATTTTAGACGATTGTAGCCAAACAATTTATTTTTTTTGATTTGTTCGGCAATTTCGTCAGGAACCAAGCTTTCCCAACCTGAGATACCTTTTTGAATTTTTTCAATTAATTCACGATTATAAGTACTTAACAAGCTTTCATCATAATCGGTTATATCGACAAATTTACCGTCATTCTTAAAATAATCAAATAAATCTTGCATTTCTTTGTCTAA
>JALWLE010000082.1 GCA_026996605.1 Flavobacteriales bacterium | reverse complement strand
CTTACCCGGCACCGGTAAATATACTTACCATTTTGAAGATGGCATTTATAAATGTGCTGCTTGTGGAGCACCTTTATTCAAATCCGGTAATAAATATGAAAGTCATTGTGGGTGGCCCTCTTTTGACGATGCCCTTCCGGGAGCTATCATCATGCAACCGGACTACAGTCATAATATGATTCGCACTGAAATATTATGTGCCAATTGCGGAGGGCATTTGGGGCATATTTTTGATGATGGACCGCAAGAAACAACCGGCAAACGTTATTGTGTTAATTCTACGGCTTTAAATTTTACTAAACCAAATAATCCAACCGGAAAATAGTGTCCAAAACAGCTGACATATCATTTTCGATTATCGTACCGGTTTATAATCGTCCGGATGAAATTGCCGAATTACTCGAAAGTCTGAAAAAACAAACTTTTAAGGATTTTGAAGTTATTATTGTAGAAGACGGCTCATCTGTTTTATCAGAAAAAGTGAGTCGCAATTATATGGGCCCGCTCAAACTAAAATATTTCTATAAAGAAAATACCGGTCCGGGATTGAGTCGCAATTACGGTATGCAAAAAGCCGGAGGTAATTATTTTATCATTTTGGATTCTGATGTCGTATTGCCTGAAAATTATATGCAAACCGTCCATAGCGAGTTAACCAAAGATTACACCGATGCGTTCGGCGGTCCGGACACCGCAGCACAAAATTTTACACCTATTCAAAAAGCCATAAATTACGCCATGACCTCATGGTTGACAACCGGCGGTATCAGAGGTAAAGGACAAAAATTGGACAAATTTTACCCCAGAAGTTTTAATATGGGCATATCTAAACCGGTTTTTAAACAAACCGGTGGATTTTCGGCTATGCGTTACGGTGAAGATATCGATTTGAGTATAAGGATGATGAAAGCCGGCTTCAGAACCAAATTGTTTCCAAAAGCTTTTGTATATCACAAGCGGCGTAATAACTGGCGTAGTTTTTTTAACCAAGTCAAACATTCGGGTGAAGCACGTATCATTTTATCCCGCCTGCACCCGGGCACCTTAAAATTTTTACATTTTTTTCCGGCAATATTTACTTTAGGATTAATTTTGAGCTTATTATTAGCATTATTTGGTTGCTATTTCGGCTTGATTTTGTATCTCACGTATTTCTTTGCCTTGGCTGTTGATGCCAGCCGGCAGTATAAACAATTAAAATTAGGTATTTTGTCAGCTTTAGCTGCTTTTGTCATGTTAACCGGCTACGGTTGGGGATTTTTAAGTCAATGGATGAAATCGAATTGATATATCCTTTTTGGTCAATCGAAAAAAAAAACCGAAATTTACAGCGGTATTAGATAGTTTACCGAATTAATTCCTAAACAAATTATGCAAAAAAAGAATACTTCCACACAATATGATGCCGTTATTGCCAAAGCACGTGATATTTTTATCAAAAAAATGAAAGATTACGGTAGTGCTTGGCGTGTTTTACGCATGCCGTCATTTACCGATCAAATGTATATCAAAGGCTCACGTATCAGACAATTACAAGAAAGCGACGAACGAAAAGTTGATGAAAGTGAAGTCCCTGAATTTTTAGGTCTAATCAATTATGCCGCTATGGCACTGATACAACTGGATAAAGGTGTAGCCGAGCAGCCTGATATGTCATTAGATGAAGCCATCCGGTTATACGATGATAAAATATCCCAAGCCAAAGCACTGATGGAAGCCAAAAACCACGACTACGGTGAGGCATGGCGCGATATGCGCGTGAGTTCTATTACCGATTTGATTATTCAAAAACTTTATAGAGTAAAACAAATAGAAGAAAACAAAGGCAAAACCCGCATTTCAGAAGGTATCGATGCCAATTATTTGGACATCATAAATTATGCGGTTTTTGCTTTGATTTTATTAAATGAAAAGACAAAACAATAAACATATTTCATAATAAAATAATAGTTACCATTTGACAACAATAAGAAAATATTAACAATTAATACTTATCAAATTACAAAATATTATCAACATTTGTTTAAAAAACACAAAAAAATAATTTACCCTTATATAAAAACAGAACTTAATAAAAAAATTCTATTTTTTTTATAATTATATTGTTTTATAAATGTCTTATTTTTGTTTCGCAAATTAAAACAAAAATAGAATGACAAAAACAGAAGCCATAGAACAAGTAAGAAAAGCTAAATTAGGTCATAAAAAATGGATTTCCTATGCCAAAGCTATGCATATGGGGATAGGAGTTGATAAAGATGCCGTACCTATGATGGAAACGGATTGTGCCTTTGGTAAATGGTATTATGGTGATGGACAAGTATTTTCGGATATGGAATCTTTTCAAGCCATTGAAGCGCCACACAGCATGTTACACCAAACCTATATGAAACTATATAAAGCCAGAAAAAAACCGGTTAAAACCGGATTATTTGTATCAAAAAACAAAGCTCAAAATGAAAAACAAGTAGCTTTAGACAATATTATGAAACAGTTGACACAAGTTTCTCAAATATTATTGGATAGTTTACAAGAGTTTGAAAGAGATTTAAAAAACATGAATGAATATGAATTTACAAAATTGATATAAGTTTGTATTAATAAAAATATTGACCGGCTAATTTGCCGGTTTTTTATTGCTTGTATTTTAATATTCTGAATTTGTCATAATCACGAATGTAATCTGATTCGTCAAACATATCTGAATTTAAAACTAAACAAACACTACCTTGAGAAAAATCTTGAAGTTCACGCCATATTCCGGTTGGAATTAATAAACCTTGATCGGGACGATTAAGCATCACACTTTTCTTTTGCTTGCCATCATCTAAAATAACCTGAAAACTACCACTGATGGCAATTAAAAACTCCATTTGTTCTTTATGAGCATGCCCCCCACGATAAGCACCTGCCGGCACATCAAATAAGTAATATACACGTTGCATTTTAAAAGGTAAAATACCATTTTCTACAACTGCTAAATTTCCTCTATGATCTTTGATCTTGGGAATATCAATTAAATGACAATGTTGTATATTATTGTCAATAAAATGAAGTGGCAACGTATTGGAGTTATTCATATCTTAAAGCTTGTATCGGGTCTAACTTTGCAGCTTTATAAGCCGGATAAAGCCCCGAAATGATTGCAACAACAAATATAACAAAAAATGCCATACTAATAGCATTCCATGGCATGCTAAACGGTATTTTCATTAAACTTGATACCCCAAAACCAATCAAAATACCGAAAATAATACCGACAATACCCCCTAAAAAAGTAATGGTTAAAGTTTCAATAAAAAATTGTAACATAATCAATATTCTGTTGGCACCTAACGCTTTACGTACTCCAATCTCACGTGTCCGTTCGGTTACAGAAACAAGCATGATATTCATCAAAGCAATAGATGAACCTAAAATGGTTATCAAGCCGATAATAAAGGCAAAAAGAGTTAAACTCTTACTAACTTTCTTGAGTTCTGCTTCTAACTTATCACTTCTATGGATGCCAAAGTTGTTAGATTCTGCTGGTTTAAGTTTTCTAATGCTTCGCATTACGGCAATAGCTTTAGATACTAAAATGTCATATTTTGATTTATCAGTAACGGCAACATTTATGGCATAATTAGCATTTTTATTTTGAAAAATACTTCGTGCCAAATTTATCGGGATCAATATCCGGTTATTTTCACTACCTCCAAAAGTGGCTTGTTTACTTTTTAATACTCCTATAATCTTAAATCTGATACCATTAATAATAATAACTTTATGAAGCGGATCGGTATTTTTAAAAAGTTCTTTAACCAAGTCAGTTCCTATAATAGTAAAATGTGCATTTCCGTTAATATCTTTTTCTGTAAATATTCGCCCTTTTTCAGTTTCAAATGCATTGACAGACATAAAATTATTATCAACACCGATAATAGTATATTTTGGATCAGATTTTTTTATATTATTTTTTATCTCTGTATTATAAGCAGCAACATATGATAAGGCTACAATAGCATCAGTATCTTTAAAACGCTTTTTAAAATCAATTGCATTACGATAACTGATTTTCGGATTGACTTTTTTTCGTCCACGCTGATGACGTCGGCCTTGTAAAAAGTTATTTGAATACCTTTTAAAACTAAATTTATTAGCCCCAAAACTTTTCAAACTCAACGAAAAATTATTGTCAATACCTTTAACAACCGTCAAAGTGCCAACCAAAGCCATAATGCCAAAAGCAATAATCAATAACGTAATTAACGCCCTGATTTTCTGACTTTTAATAGATTCAAAGGCAATATCTATATTTTCATAAATAATTTTCAACATAATAAAGAGTTTGTATGGTGACAATTTATAATAAAATACGATTCAAATCGTTTCTTATTACAAATTAATTTTCTAATTTTACAAAAAACATAAAATTACAGCATTATGAAAAGGTTAATTCTGTTAGGAATCGTAATAAGTTTAGTATTAACTTCTTGTGTCAGCAAGAAAAAATATGAAATGCTCAAAGAAGGTAAAGCGGAAACCGAACAATATCTGCGTGAATATAAAGATAAGTATTACAAATGTACAAGTGAAAAAGAAAATTTGAATACCCGTATTCAAGCACTCCAAGATAATAATAAAACCTTGCAAGATGCCTTAGATAGATGTGTTAATTTGAATCAGCAAGGAAATGTCAATATCAGCAAATTGTTAGAAGAAATTAACAAATCGAATAAATACATTCGAATGTTAATGATTGAAAACAAAAAGAAAGATTCTTTAAACAAAGTCTTAAGTAGTCGTATAACCCGTTCTCTTAATAATGTCGATACCAAAGATTTAGATGTCAAAGTAAAAAAAGGTGTGGTCTTTATCTCGCTATCAGACAAAATGATGTTTAAGTCCGGTAAGACTGAAATTAGTAAACAAGCTGATGATGTCTTACTAAAATTAGCTAAAATTATCAATGATTATAAAGACTATGAAGTGCTGATTGAAGGTCATACCGACAATGTACCTATCCATACATCTTGTATCAAAGACAACTGGGATTTGAGTGCTCTGCGAGCTACGGCAATTGCCCGTAAACTTCAAAATGATTTTGGGGTTGATCCTGCCCGATTAACAGCCGGCGGACATGGCGAATGGGTGCCGAAAGCTTCTAATGATACACCTGAAGGACGTAGTGAAAACCGTCGTACTGAAGTGATTTTGATGCCTAAATTAGATCAATTCAACAAGTTGATGGAACAAGGCGCCAATAATCAAGGTAATTAAAAAAGTACCATTTCAATATTTTATAAAAGCGGCAGTAATTTGCCGCTTTTTTTATGATAGTTTAATATCCGGATGTAATTTATACCGCCATAATTTATCCGCCCATTCTTTGGCATAGTCCACCCCTACTCTTTTGTCGGTTAAAATATACCCTTCGGATATTTTGATATTTTCATCTGCTACCCAAAGTCCCGTATCGGGATGTAGTTTTAAACGGTTAAATTGTTTATCTATATTTAAATGTTTGGTCAGCTTACCGGGTCCATCGGTTTTTAAAGAAATGTTTTTAAATGCTTGACCATTTTCACTGACTTGTAAATTTGTAATGCCCCGAATCAACACCGCAGCCGGAAAACCGGCGGGCATCGTTACAAAATTAAGCATATGATACATACCGTAAATCAGATACACATAAATATGCCCGGGGGAACCATACATCACGCTTGTTCGTTGTGTTTTGCCTTTGCTACAGTGACATGCCAAATCGGATTCACCATGATAAGCTTCCGTTTCAATAATGATAGCTCTGTATAAGCTTTGTCCATCTTTCCGATAAAGGATTTTTCCTAACAATTCTCTAGCAACTACATTTGTGTTCCGTTTAAAAAAGTCATCTTCTATAAATTTATGGTTCATATAAAATTTTTTAGTTCTATGTTGTTTTATAGGAATAATCATCTTTTATCATAGTTTCACTCCTATAGGGTTCTTACAAACTAAATAAGCCCGAAGGGCTGATAATATTATAATATTACCATAAGAATAAATCCTATTAACCCCAAAGGGGTGACATTATTATTTGAAATATAAATACATAATGATAGTAGCCACTTAAATTAATATAGAGCCGATTTTTATAAAAAAATGAGACTGAATATCCCAACCAACATCCAAAGTTTGAACAATTTGGTGGTTATTTCATATTGTTTTCGATACAGTGTGTAAAAACCTAAGAATACAAATAAAATGCTGATTATCAATAATATATTGAATGCAATTCCGGTAAAATAAGTTTTAAAATAAAACAACCAAACCGGTGTAAGTAATGTCAGAAACATCAAAATATAACGGCTCAAATTTTCACTCAAAACCGGTAAAGTTTTATAACCGGCTTTTTGGTCAAAAAGAATATCTTCCAAATCTTTAGCCAGTTCTCTGATCAAGGTCAGCCAAAATGCCATACCTAATAACAACTCAAAAATATGCCGGTCAAGCGAAATATTTTTAGCAAATTTCAATGGGATATAAATGGCAAAAGCCGTTAATAAAGCAATCAAAATATTACCCGCAAGCGGTGTTTTTTTCAGGTAGTAATTATACAAACTCAATAAAACCGGCACACTAATAACGGCATATAACAAATTCGGTTCAAACGTCATATAAAATCCGGTAAATCCTAAAACAAAAGCAACGACCAAAAAGATTAACATTAAAATCAAATAAGTCGTTTGATTAAAACTGATAAAATCTTTTTTAGATTGATCCTTTTCATAATCCGTAAGATTATTTTGGATATTTCCGAAAATACCAAAAAAAGTTATGGAAAGCATCAAAAAAAACCAACCATCCGTCCAACTGAAATCTTTTTTAGCTACAACAAAATATACTAAAAATTGCAGTAATAGATAAATCAGGACATTTTTCCAACGAATGATTTTAAACAAATTAATTAGCGGCTGTATCATTTTCAATAAAATTAAAAGTCCAATTACCCTGTACCCGTAAAACTTGTTCGATGATGTCGCGTACACAAGTTTTGCCCCCTTTTTTATGCGAGATATAATCTACCATATGCAACACTTCTTGCACGGCATCTCTTGGTGCTGCCGACAAACCGACGCGTTGCAACAACGGAATATCCGGTATATCATCACCCATATACAAAACTTCCGATGGTGAAAGTTGGTGTTTTTTTATATATTTTTCATATACCGGCAATTTGTTGTCCACCCCGATAAAAATGTCTTCAATGCCCAAATACGACAGCCGTGTAATAACATTGGCATCACGAGCGCCGGAAATAACCGCTACTCTATAACCTTTTTTTAAGGCGGTTTTAATGGCAAACCCGTCTTTAGTATGCATACTACGCATCAAATCGCCTGTACTGGTTATATGTACGGTACCGTCAGTCAGCACACCGTCAATATCAAAAATAAAAGTGGTGATATGATTGAGTTTTTTCTTATAAGAATTTTCAAGATTGTTCTTCATACAAATGGGTTTTATTGGCAAGGCAAGTTACAAAATTTTGACATTATGCAGATAAGGCTTTTGACCTGAAAAATAAGTTTGGTTTTAATGCATAAAATCATTTGTTAAAACAAAAAAATCTGTTTACTTTAGGCTCTGAAATACAAAAACTATGATTGGACAAATAATATTTACATTATTACTATTAGCCGGACTTGGCTATTTTATCAATAATATTAAAAAAGCCATTAGAAACATTAAACTCGGCAAGCCATCACATCGAGACGACCGTAAAGATGAACGCTTACGAAATATGTTGCTCAAATCATTTGGACAACAAAAAATGTTTAAACGTCCCATACCGGCATTATTGCACTTAACGGTGTATTTGGGCTTTATCATCATCAATATCGAAGTGCTCGAAATCGTGATTGATGGTATATTCGGCACGCATCGTGTCTTTGCCCCAATGGGTGCTTTTTATAACTTTTTGATTGGCAGCTTTGAGTTTTTGGCTATATTGGTTATTGTAGCCGTTGTTATTTTTTGGATTAGAAGAAATATACTAAAATTATTACGCTTTAACCAACCCGAAATGAAAGGCTGGCCTAAAAATGACGCCAATATTATTTTATATTTCGAAATGGTCTTAATGTCAGCATTTTTAATCATGAATGCTGCTGATTACAAATTACAATTGGCAAAATACGGACATTATTTTTTCAAAGAAGGTATCGTTGGTGGCTTCCCTATAAGCCAATATTTACTAAATGTATTACCGGATAATACAGATACTTTGGTCATAATAGAACGTGGTGCTTGGTGGTTTCATATTATCGGCATTTTGGTCTTTTTAAACTATCTGTATTTCTCTAAACACTTGCATATTTTATTGGCATTTCCCAATACCTATTATGCCAAATTACCACCGTTGGCAAAAATTGAAAATTTGGAAAGCGTCAAAAAAGAAGTCGCTTTGATGATGGACCCCAATGCCGACCCTTATGCTGCACCGGCAGATGACGCCGAAGAACCGGAACGTTTCGGGGCGAAAGATGTCTTTGATTTACAGTGGGTATATTTACTCAATGCCTATACTTGTACGGAATGCGGACGCTGTACCGATGTATGTCCGGCAAACCAAACCGGCAAGAAGTTATCGCCGCGTAAAATCATGATGGATGTACGTGACCGCTTGGAAGAAGTTGGTAAAAATATCGACAAAAACGGTGAATTTATCGATGACGGCAAATCATTATTGGATTATATCAGCAAAGAAGAATTATGGGCTTGTACGACTTGTAATGCTTGTGTTGAGGAATGTCCCGTTGAAAACGACCCGATGGATATTATCGTATCTGTCAGACAATATTTGGTAATGGAAGAATCTGCAGCACCCAGCGAACTCAATATGATGTTTACCAATATCGAAAACAATGGCGCCCCTTGGCAGTATAGTCAAATGGATCGCTTAAATTGGGCTGACGAAGATTAAATATTTTAAGTCAAAACAATTAAAAAACCAAAAATTGCAGTAATAAAAAAAGCAATCAATGTCAGTCGTAATAAAGTAAGACAATGTGAAAGTTTGACTTTTATTTCTTTTGAAATAGATTCTAGTTCTTTTCGTCTAAAAAAAATATCAATTATATGTATTGACTTACCAATAAAAGGGTGCTCATAATAGTCTATCTTTTTTTCATGGATAAAATCCATGTGCTTATCAAACAAGATGCTGTTAAACATTAAACAAGATAACGTAAACAACAGAGCATGGAATCCAAAACGAATAAATCCCCAAATAACAGGGATAAAATTTCTTATCGGTTCAGGAAATACAAATATTGCAATAAGACATACGAGCAGTAAAATGAGAAAAAGAATTTGATGTTGTCTTCGGGTCATTATTCGCTTAATGTTTAAAAAAAACAAATTCCTTGAGAGAAGAAATTTCCCAAGGAATTTTACTTAATTTATTTGTATAATATATCACTATTTATCAAAAATCACCCCGTATTCTTTGGCAATACGTTTGGCATCCGGTGCCCATTTTCTAAGATTATTCATACGGCGTTGATTTGACGGGTGGGTACTGAGTATTTCCGGAGGTTGTTGTCCGCCTAATTGGCTCATTTTAACCCAAACTTCTGCGGCTGCATCCGGATTGTAACCGGCTATCGCCATAAGGATTTGTCCAATTTTATCAGCTTCTGATTCATGTTTTCGGCTATATGGTAACATGACGCCTAGTTGCGACCCATAACCGTAAATCGCCATCCATTTTTGTTGATCTTCAGGTTTGGCTTTACTCGTTGCCAACATGGTTAAAACCGCCCCCAATTGTTGCCCGTATGACATACTCATCCGCTCGGCACCATGATTGGCTAAAGCATGCGCTATCTCGTGTCCCATTACCGCTGCTATCTGAGCATCAGTTGCGGTTACTTTAAGCAAGCCAGTATAGTAAACAATTTTACCGCCGGGCATACAAAAAGCATTCATCTGAGGGTCCTCTACCAGATTAACTTCCCATTGATAACCCTTCAAATCTTGTTCCCAGCCGTTTCGTTTATAGTACTTTTCAACAGCTTTAATCAAACGATTCCCAATACGTTTAATCCGTTCCGATTGAGTTTTATCTTGTGAGACTTTATGTTCTTTTAAAAAGCCATTGTACTGAGCAAACGATGCCGGAAAAATTTGAGAATTCGGCACCATATTAAACTGCTTTCTACCGGTCATTTTAACTGTCGTACACGATATTACGCCTGCTACAAACAGCAAAACGATGATGATTTTGTTAAATTTATTCATTGTATTGTGTTTTTATTACAAAAATAGTAAAAATATTGAAATTCTGCTACAAATTTATTTATTGGTTATTTGAGGAAATGAAAAATCGATAAAAAACGCATCGAGTGTATTCATTTCAAATCTTATTTTTAATAAAATGAAACCAATGCAAAATTAAGAATGTACTAAAATATTCTTCTTAATAGCATTAGAAATAATTTGAATACCTTTATCAATATCGTTTTTATTCATATTTGAAAATGCCAATCTAATATAGTTATTACGTTTGGCTTCGGGATCAAAAGTTTTACCGGTTACAAAAACCGCCCCTTTTTCTACACTTTCTTTTAATATTTCGGTCGCATTCATATGTTGTGGCAATTTTAACCAAAAATAGAAGCCCCCTTCGGGTTCTGTCCAAGTGACTTCTTCGGGCATGTATTTCTTTAAGCTCTTTTGCATCAGCTGTTTGCGTCCGGCATATTCTTTTCTGATTTTGTTCAAATATTGTTCCAAATAACCTTTTTTCATAAATTCATTGGCTATTACTTGAGTAAAATTCGGACTACAGGCATCAATGCCTTGCTTTATAATTTGGGCTTTTTCATAAATATCCGGTGGCGCCAACATCCAACCCAAACGGAATCCCGGACCTAATATTTTAGAAAATGATCCCGTATAGACCATAGTAACCCCATCGTGATTCATTGCCATCAACGGCTTGCTTAATTGTCGGGCTTTTTCAGAAAAATACAATTCGTTATAAGCATCATCTTCTAACAACAATATATCTTTGTCTTTGAGTAATTCTAATAGTTTTTTGCGTTTTTCCATGCTGTAAATAATACCTGCAGGATTGTGAAAATTAGGAATGACATACAACAACTTGGGCTGTTCGGTTTCTAAAATTTGTTCCAATGCTTCCGTATCTATTCCGTCATGCTGCAACGGTACGCCTTTGATATTCGCTTGAAAGGCTTTAAATACTGCAATGCCACCAATAAAACTCGGATTTTCGGTCAAAACCAAATCACCCGGATCTATAAATTCCATTCCTAGTATGTTGATAGCTTGTAAAGAACCGGTTGTAATCATCAAGCGGTGTGTATCCACCGGTAAGCCCTTGGATTTAAGATATTTTTTCAGCGTTTCCAGTAGTGGCGGATAACCGGATGTCGGTCCGTATTGAAACGCCATTTTCTTAATATCCGGATTCATATTTAAAATAATATCATCGACTTCCGCTACCGGAAATAAATCATTATTGGGCATGCCACCGGCAAACGAAATAATGTCGGGACGTGTAGCGAGTTTCATCAAGTCTCTGATTTCAGATGAACGTATATGTTGAACTGTTTGTGAAAAAAACGGCATAGTTGTATGGTTTAAAACTGATTTTTATTGCTTAAATTTACAAAAAAAATACGCATTTTTAATGCCTAAAAATCATTTTTAACAGAAACTTATGATTCATCAAAAACTGATTCAGCCCGAAAGCATTGTCGTTATTGGCGGTTCGGATAATCCGCATAGTCCGGGAGGAAAAATCTTGGAAAATTTACTCAAGCATGATTTTACAGGACCTATTTATGTCGTTAATCCGAAAAAAGAACAGGTCAAAGGCTTACCGACCTATAAAAACGTCAGCGAATTACCAGACCACATAGATTTGGCAATCATTGCCATAGCAGCCAAATATGTAGAAGATACTATCAAAATATTGACCGAACAAAAACACACCAAAGGCTTTATTATTATTTCAGCCGGATTTAGTGATACCGGTGAAGCAGGTAAGCAACTTGAGAAGCGCATTTTGGCACAGATTGAAAAACATGGCGGCAGTTTACTCGGTCCCAACAATATCGGTTTGATTAATCAACATTACGCAGGTGTATTTACCACACCTGTTCCGAGTCTGTCACCGGAAGGGGTCGATTTAATTTCCGGTTCGGGTGCTACAGCCGTTTTTATTATGGAAACGGCGATGATAATCGGTTTGCAATTCAATTCGGTTTGGTCAGTCGGAAATTCGGCACAAATCGGGATTGAAGAAGTACTGGAATATCTCGACAAGCAACACGATGACCAAAGTCCTAAAATCAAACTGCTTTATATCGAAAGTATTCAAAAACCGCAAAAATTACTAAAACATGCCTGTTCGTTAAGAGAAAAGGGCTGCTACATCGTTGCTATTAAAGCCGGTAGCAGCACTGCCGGCAGTCGTGCGGCAAGTTCGCATACGGGCGCTTTGGCAAGTTCTGATGCGGCAGTCGATGCCTTGTTTGAAAAAGCCGGTATCATTCGTATTTACGGACGTCGTGAAATGGTGGATACGGCAGCAGTTTTATTTCATGGTTTGCCCAAAGGCAAAAACATAGCGGTGGTTACACATGCCGGTGGTCCGGGGGTGATGTTGACCGATGTGCTCGAAAAAAACGGCTTATCTGTTCCCCAACTTAATAGTAAAGCTGTTCAAGCTTTAAAAGAAAGATTACTACCGGGAGCAAGTATTGCCAATCCCATAGATTTTTTGGCAACCGGAACAGCTGAACATTTAGATGATATTTTAACCACACTGACCGACGAGGTTAAAGAAATTGATGCCGTTGCAGTTATTTTCGGCAGTCCGGGTTTGTTTCAAGTCTATGAAGTTTATGATGTACTAGCCAAGCATATCAAACGACATAAATTACCCATTTACCCGATTTTACCGTCGGTTGTCAATGTAGCGGATGAAATTGCCTATTTTCATCAAAAAGGACTGCCCGGATTTTCCGATGAAGTGTTGTTCGGAAAAGCACTAACCAATGCCTATCGACAAGCAAATATACAGTTAGCTAATTTAGATGATGCTCATTCTGAAAGAAAAGCTTTGATAAAATTAGATGGCTATCAAGGTTATTTACCTAACGAAATAATTTATGAACTATTACAAGCTTATGATTTTCCGGTCGTAACACAAGCGGAATTTACCGATGTAACAAAAGCCCTAGAGTTTGCCGAAAAACATTTTCCGGTTGTTATGAAAATAGTAGGTCCCTTACATAAGTCTGATGTAGGCGGTGTACGACTCGGTATTGAGACACCTGAAGCATTTAAAATACAATTTGAGGAATTGATGCAAATTGAGGGCGCACAAGCCGTGATGATTCAAGCTCATAAACAAGGACAAGAACTGTTTATAGGTGTTAAAAAAGAAGCCGGATTCGGACATTTGATTTTGTTTGGTATGGGTGGCATTTTCATCGAAGTTTTAAAAGACTTTAAAACCGTATTGGCACCGGTTGACAAATCTTTTGTCCTATCCAAAATTCAAAGCTTACAATCTTATCCCATTTTAAAAGGCATTAGAGGAAAACAAGGTATTGATATCGATGGCTTTGCCGATTTGATAGTCAAAGTTTCAGATTTGGTTATGGCATATCTCGAAATAACGGAAATGGATTTGAATCCTGTTTTGGCTGATGAAAACGGATTTTATTTGGTCGATGCACGTTTGAAAGTCAGGTAGGTAGAAATACCTTATACCAACCAAATGAATGAATAGTTTTATAAACCAACATACTAGCCTTTTATCACTATAAACTCTCTTGTGATTTCTCGTCGTCCCCCCGATCCCAACATTTGTCGGGGAGTGAACTCTGTCGAAATAACATACTGCTACTGAATTTATAGTTGCTATGAAATTGGGTGTCATTTCGACTGAGTGACGAAGGAACGACGAGAAATCTATTATTGTAAAATCTAAAGTTACATTTTCATTTAGAAAAAGCCGACCAAAAAATACCGATATGTTGTAGTTTTCTTTGGATGTTTTTGAGTTGGCGAAGCGCAAAAGCCGGTAATTTTATCAAAAATTTTTGTTTCCAATTCAGATTATTAGTATCTATTTCTTGTTTTAATTTTCGGGCTAATGGCTCATTGTGATTAATTAGGGCTTCCATCGTCCAAGTAAACCGGTGCATGTCCAGATAGGTTTTTAAGTCCGCATCGTTTTGTTCGGTTTGCTTAAAAAAATCTAATAACGCTATTTTTCGTTCTAATCGATATTGGTTAAACAAGCTATTTTCCGCTTCATTGAGGTGAATCATCGTTGTGGTTTTGCTGTATGCCAGAGCATATTTTTGCCCGATTCGGATAAAAAATTCGGTATCTTCGGCATCAATACCGGTTTTAAAACCTTTTTCTGCCATAAAAATATCTTTTTTAATGGCAAAATTGCTGATATAAAACAATGCCTGTCCTTTATCATAGCGGTAATAGGGCTTTAACTGTAAATATTTATCTTGAAACGGAAAGCTAACTGTATATTGGTATCCGTTAAATTTGAGTTTGTAAGCCGTCGCATAAAATCCGGCATCCGGAAAGTCTTGTGATAATTTGTCTATTTCCGCTAAATGATTAGGTAACCAAAGGTCGTCAGCATCTAAAAAAGCCACTATTTCGGCATTGGCTGCTGCCACACCGGTATTGCGCGCAATGGCAACCCCTTGATTTT
>JALWLE010000081.1 GCA_026996605.1 Flavobacteriales bacterium | reverse complement strand
ATCGTCAATTTGATACGCATCTTTTTTTTGACATTGGTTTAACGTGATACTCAATAAGATGATGAAGAATATTTTTTTCATTTTTTATTTATTGATTTCTGTGGCTTCGGTACATTCCCCCGACGAAAGTCGGGGAAACACTCAGCCACTTTTTAATTTAGCTACAATATTCACTATTTCAACGGCTTGTTTTACATCATGGACTCGCAAAATTTTAGCGCCCTTTAGCAGTGCAATTGTGTTTACAACGCTTGTGGCGTTTAATGCCTTGTCAGGTGTAACACCCAGTAATTTATATAACATCGATTTGCGAGACATCCCTACCAAAATCGGATAATTCAAATCTTGAAATTCATCGAGACGATTTAAGATTTCATAATTTTGTTCCAAAGTTTTACCAAAACCAAATCCCGGGTCTAAAATGATTTTATCAAATTCTAAATCGTTTAGTTGCTTAATTTTTAGTCTAAAAAAAGTTTTGATGTCGGCAACCACATCGGTATAATCCGTTTGATTTTGCATATTTTCGGGTGTCCCTTTCATATGCATCATGATATAAATGACTTGCAATTTGGCAATAGTTTGAAACATGTCATTATCTAAATTACCACCGGAAATATCATTGATTATTTGCGCACCCTCCCCTACTACTTCTTCGGCTATTTGATGTCGATAAGTATCAATTGAAACTACGACATCCGGAAATTGTTTTTTAACAGCTTTTAAAACCGGTATTAAGCGGCGACGTTCTTCTTCATAAGATACCAAAGCAGCCCCCGGACGCGACGAAAAAGCTCCCATATCAATGATGTCTGCGCCTTGTTCTAGCATCTGCCCCACTCTATTGATAGCAGCTTTTTCGGTATTGTACCGGTTGCCGTCAAAAAAAGAATCAGGCGTCAGATTTAATATCCCCATAATCATGGGTTTATCAATCTTTAATACTGAATTATCCATCATTTTGAAGCGACTGTATGAACTATTTTTGAAACTTTTGGTGCTTGGTAATTTTGCATCATTTCAAAAAGTTTCTCGATATCATCACTAACCAAAACCATAGCCCTATTTTCGGGTTTTAAAAAACCTTCTTTAACCATTAAATCAAATTGGGCTATCAACGGATTGAAAAAGCCATTGATATTTAACACACCTATCGGCTTGTGTTCAATTTGCAACTGTCCCAAAGTCAAAGCTTCCATCAATTCGTCAAGCGTGCCAAAACCACCCGGAAGTGCTATATAGCCGTCCACAATTTTACTGATAATCATTTTTCTATCGGACATATTTTTGGTGGTAATCATTTCTTGAATGCCGGTATGTTCAATCTCTTCAAGCTTTAAAAAATCGGGAATGACACCGGTTACTTTACCGCCTTCTTGCAAAGCAGCATCGGCAATAGCGCCCATCATACCGAATTTACCGCCACCAAAGATAATTTCAATATTTTTTTGAGCCAGAAAAAGCCCCAAATCGTGAGCGGCTTTGGCATACACCGGATTAAAACCGATACTGGCACCACAAAAGATAGCTATTTTGTTCATCAACTGATATTTTTGGTTTAACTGCAAATTTAGTAATTATTTAGGCTGCAATTCAACAATCGGGACTAACATTTCTTGCATGGAAATACCGCCATGTTGTAAAGTGTCGGTAAAATAATCGACATATTGGTTATAATTATTAGGATACACAAAGAAATAATCTTCTTTGGCAAATATAAACGGACTGTTAATACCAACACTAGGTAGCTTGATGGATTCGGGTTTGTGTACCGCATACACATTTTTGGCTTCATAACTCAAACTTTTGCCTGTTTTGTAGCGCAAATTTAAGCTGGCTTCTTTTTGTCCAATAACTTTGGTCGGTCTTTTGACATTAATCGTACCATGGTCGGTTGTGATAAAAAGTTTCATTTTATGAGTGGCAGCTAATTTGATCAATTCAAACAAAGGCGAATTGTCAAACCAAGATTTGGTTAGTGACCGGTAAGCTTTATCATCGGGTGCTAATTCTTTAATTAAATTCATATCGGTTTTGGCGTGTGACAACATATCAACAAAATTGTAAACCACCACATTCAAATCATAGTTCTTAAACCTGCTGAATTGGCTGATGATTTTTTGACCGAAATCATAATTTAAAATTTTGATATAATTGGTTTTTAAATCTAAGCGCAACCGCTTGATTTGTGCTTCGAGAAAATCTTTTTCGTAAAGGTTTTTACCACCTTCATCGGTATCGTCTTTCCACCATTGCGGATAGTATTTTTTTAAATCAGCCGGCATCATGCCACCGAAAATACTGTTACGAGCATATTGGGTTGCCGTTGGCAAAATAGCATAATAAAGTTCTTCATTAACCGGTTTGTAATAGTCTTTAATCATCGGGGCAATCGTCAACCATTGGTCGTAACGCAAATTGTCAATCACTACCAATAAGGTACTGCCTTCAACTTTAGGAAATACATATTTTTTTAAAATTTGGTGCGACAAAACCGGTGCATCTTCACCATAAACCCAGTCTTCATAATTATCCTTAACGAATTTAAAAAAAGCTCTGTTAGCTTCTTGAAATTGTCCTTTAAGAATTTCACTCATCTGACTGTCTTGAATGGCATCCATTTTTAATTCCCATTTGACCAATTTTTGATAGAGTTGCGCCCATTCATCAAAAGTATCTATCATATTGATGTCCATAGAAATACGTTGAAAATCTTGCTGGTAAGACAAATTGGTTTTTTCGGAAACAAGTTCTTTCTTGTTCAGAATTTTCTTTAAAGTCAATAAGATTTGTTTCGGGTTGACCGGTTTGATGATATAATCGGTTATTTGTTGTCCGATAGCTTCTTCCATGATATTTTCTTCTTCGCTTTTGGTAATCATAACCACCGGTAAATCGGGAAAATCGGATTTAATTCTGTTTAAAGTTTCCAAACCGTCAATTCCGGGCATTTGTTCATCGAGAAATACAATATCAATATCTTGACGAGACAGTTCGTCCAAAGCTTCTAAACCGCTTTGCGCCGTAACAACTTCATAATCTTTTGATTGTAAAAATAGGATATGAGGCTTTAATAAAGCAATTTCATCATCAACCCAAAGAATTTTTTTTGTCATAAATATTTTTTCTTATGATAACGCTTTTTATGAGGAATAATTATAATTGAGGATTTATTTCATTTCAGATTTCAGATTAGCGATTTCAGATGTCAGATTTTTAGGTTTTATACTTTAATTCTACATACAATTTGAGGAATTGATGAATATATAAGAGCGAGGTGAAAAGTGGAAAATGTGATTTTCTTGTTGCACTTTGTCGCTATACACTAAAAAACTTATTCAACTCCATGCATCCATTTTTTCAGATACGGATTGAGTAACAAAATCAACACACCGGCTGCAAACGGGACAACCGTAAAAATCAAAAAGAAAGTAGAAATGCCGAATTTGTCAGCAATTCCATCAGATGCTTCAGCCATTAATCCGGAAAGTTTGTTTGCTAAACCGGTAAAAATATACCAAATACCAAACATAAATCCGGTCATGCGCAATGGCGCTAATTTACTGACATAAGATAAACCCACAGGAGAAATTGCCAATTCGCCCATAGTGTGTAACAGATATGCTAATAAAAGCCATATCATACTTACAGAAGCTACTTTGGCACCAAGTGGAATACCGGATGCTCCGTAAGCCAACATGCCAAATCCTGAACCAAGAAATAAAAATCCGATAAAGAATTTTTGAGCAGCAGATAGTTTATAACGTTTCCATAATTTGGAATATAGAGGGGCTAATGAAATGATGAAAACCGGATTAAGTATTTGAAACCAAGTAGTATCAACCACCGGACTATTCGTATGTAATTTGTCATAAACACGCACTATGACCAGTACCCAAATAATTGAAAAGCTTATAGTTGTAAATAAAATAGTCAGCGGATATTTTTTAATAATGGCTTTAGCCAATCCGTAAATTACATAAGTTAAAACCAACATAGGTACAATAGAAACTATCGTATCAACTATTTTGTAAAACAATGCCCAGTGATCTGACAAGACTCTGGATGTATAATCTCTGGCAAAAATAGTCATTGTAGTTCCTGCTTGTTCGAAACTTGCCCAAAAAGCAATTACAAAAAATGCAATAATAAAGATAACTTTTAATCTATCACGTTCAATCTGATCGTATTTAAACAAGCGTTTCAGCCCAAGAAAAATAAATAAAAGCAATGAAATAGGGAAAAATATATCGGCTAAGCCCATTTCGAAGTCTTGTTTAAATAAATTAAGAGTATAAATGTTTTCAGGTAAAAAGTAATTGCCTCTAGAAACAACTTTAAACAAACCGTGCACTACCCATGTTAAAGCTAAAAATATACCGGCTCCGGCTATAACTTGTTCAATAAAAGTAAAAGGTACAAGTTTTTGACGTTCTTCTTCAGGTAAATCAATAGTTTTGGGTTGGGGTTTGTTTGCTTCTTCACCAAAAACATCACGCGCAAAATAAAACTGCAATAAACCGAAAAGCATAAAAATACCGGCTAATCCAAAACCGAATTTCCAACCGTAATGCTCACCTATCCAACCAACTAAAAGTGTGCCAATAAAAGCACCTGCATTTACTCCCATATAAAAAATGGTATAGGCGCCATCTTTTTTTGAACTATGTGGCGGATACATTTTTCCCACAATAGAAGACATATTGGGTTTAAATAAGCCGGTACCAACCACCAGTAACAACAAACCGATATAAAATACAAAACTTAAATCCATACCAATATTCAAATCGGAAATTGCCAGTGCTGCATGTCCTGCAGTAATAATAGAAGCACCTATTATAACTGTTTTAACATGTCCCCATTTGTTATCGGCTAGCCAACCACCTAGCATTGGCAAAAAATACACCAGCATCACATACCAGCCATATAATGCATATGCCTCTTTTTTGTCCCATTCCCATCCGCCTTCAGTTAATTTAGCTGTTAAAAACAATATCAACAAGGCACGCATGCCATAGTAGCTGAAACGCTCCCACATTTCTGTAAAAAATAATACAAATAAACCGATGGGGTGTCCTAGTAATTGTTGTTGATTTTGGCCTGAATATTCTTTTTGTATCATAAAAAAAAGTTTGTTGCTAAAATACATTTTTTTCCTTAATAAAAAAGCCGCCAGACAGGCGGCTTTAAAAAAATAGATTATTAAAAATATATCTTATTTATTTTTTGTTAATACATTTTTTATTTTTTTCAATTTTTTTTGTTTGTCTTTAAGTTTTGAAACATCAAAATCAAATGATTTATTTGTTTTTCTCTCTGGTTTACTTGCTAAGGTTTTAGAGTATCCAATACGTTTAGAATCCGGTTGATTGTATAAATCGGGCATCAAATACTTACCACGATTTTTTTCTTTTTTTAATACTTCAACTTGAAGTTTTTCAGGATGTTGTTGAATATATGGATCGTTTCTTTGTGCATAAACATACCAAGAAATTTTTTGACCGGAATGGCCACCTGCAATTTTAAATTCACCATTTGAGTCAATTTCTTTAGCTACATATAGTCCCTGTGCCGGTTGTCCGATTGGGGTCAACATATAACTGAAATTGATATTGATAGCTTTGAAATAATCCGGCAATTTCACAGTTGCTTCTCCATTAGTATTTAATGTCACATTACCTCTATAAACATTTAAAACTTCATTTGATTCAATACTAAAATGTTTTAAATATTTGTTTTTAGGATCAAGCGGATGGTCTATAATAAAATTCTTTGTTCCAGAAGCACCTAAGTCTCCATTAGCATATACCGCATACCAGCCATTTGAATCAGTATATCCGTAAACTCCTATCCAGCCACCATAACCTTTAACACCATAGCCATAGTAATCTGCCGGCATAGAATAACCTAATAAACCGGTAGCATCAGTGCTAGTAGTTCCTGCATAAGAACCTTGTACGGCAACAGCACTACTATCATCTAAATCCGTATAACCAATAACTCCCAAGTAACTTCCGTTAGCTACAATTCCGGCTCCGATTGGGTTACTATTACTGTCAACAGGTAAATAATAGGTTGATAAATTATTACCGTTTGAAATCAATCCAACTCCATTAGCATTTCTGTTATCAAAAAATGCAATACTACCATTATTTTGTGATACATCAAAAGTACCATAATAACCATAATTTGTTCCGGTACCTGTTAAACTTGCATAAAAACCATAATTAGAACCATCACTACTAATATCGGAATAAGACCCATAATTCGTAGCACCATCGGTTAGTAAATTGAATGTTCCAAAGTTTGTTGCATTTCCATTTCCATCATCATAAACCGAATTAAAATTTCCTACATTAGTTCCTCCACCATAAGTATATGAGTCTAAGCCATAATTATTTCCTGTTCCTCCATCAACAACACCACTAACACCATAATAATAGCTGCTACCTGTTGGATATACAGCTCCCTGAACTCCAAACCAGCCTCCCTGAAATACACCTCCTATACCATAATAATCACTATTGGCTACTATCCCATAAACTCCAATATCATCAGAATTGGCTTGTGTGCTTTGAAAATATCCAACAAAGTCCTTATCGTCGGAAGCAGTTAAAAGTTGTATAAAATCGTCAGGTGAAGTATTAATACTAACTACTCCATTATCTTTAATACGGATACGCTCGATATTATTAGTTTTAAAAATAAGTGGTTGTGCATCGGTCGTTCCTAAAAATTCGGTTCCTGTAGTACCGGAATTTCCGGCTAATAACCAAGATTTGCCTGATTCTTGAAAACGTATCCAATTTGTACCATCAAAATAATAAAAACCATTGTCATCGGTTACATAAACCGTTAATCCGGTTGCCGGTGACGCAATATTATCACGTTCTGAAGCTGTCATTCTGGGAATTAACAAACCGCTTGTGGTTGATTTTACATCCAGCATTGCTGATGCATCCGGTGCCGTGTTATCAGAATTAATTCCTACCTGAGCCGCACCGAAACCATACGCTAATAAAAATAAGAAAAGTGTCGCTTTTTTCATAAAATCACATTTTAAATTAAACACAAAAGTATAAAAAATTTCAATAAAAAAATAAATATCTTGTTATTTTATCAATCATACCCATTAAATTTTAATTATATTATTAGCTTTTGCTAAACAAACAATAAATAACGCAATTAATAAAAAAAAATCTCATAATTTAAAAATGGATCAACTGATATTTAGAATCGGGCTTCTTCATACATGACAATGTTGCTTTATAGAATACTGACAATCATTATATTACAAGATAAATAAAGTGAATTCTAAACACTTAAACAATAAAAAAATTTAACTACATCCCAAGCTTTTTACGCCCTTCTTCACTAATCATGGAAGCATCCCAAGGCGGATCAAATACCACATCGACTTCAACATCAAAATCAGGATATTTTTTCTTGATCGTGTTTTTGACATTATCAGTAATTGCATCTCCAAGTGGACAAGCTGGCGTTGAAAGCGTCATTTCTATCCGAACCTTATTCTCTCCATCATATAGAATATTGTAAACCAAACCCAGATTGATAATATCCAATTCAATCTCCGGGTCCATAACTGTTTTTAAAAGTTCATATATATCGTTTTCAACTTTTCTGATTTCTTTCATATCTTTTTTCATATAATATAGTTTTTATATTTTGTATAAAATACTTTGTTACTACCATACAGTGATTTAAATATCACTAATTTTTCACCTTACTTAAAGTATCTGTTACGATTTTTGCCATAATACCGGTAACTGTTTTTGACATTGGCACAATATCTAATTCAGGAAACATCATACTTACCATCCATGGTTTCATTTTCATAAAACGCAAGGTCGTTTTTCCGTTTTCTCTTGAAACAATAATGCTTTTAGGCATCATAACTCCCATATCATAGCTCAACGAGTTCAAAGCTTTATGCGATTTTGGCGCATTACAAATTTGAATAATTTGGTATGCAAAATCATCAGCTATTTCCAAATTCTTTTTGCTATAAGTTTCTTTCATATCATGAACTCCAACAACTGCAAAATTATTATCTTTTACAGCTTCTTTTAGGCTTTCAATTACTTTTTCGTAAGGAGCATCCGTTGTATATTTTTCAACAATATCACCTATTAACCATTTTGATAACATTTTTTTAACCACAATCTTATATTTTTTTTATTAATATTTAGAGTTTTTTTTATTATTTTTTAAAATTTCTTTGTCCCGTTCATTAATAAATTTGTCAGAATTGTGAAAAAACATTAGCCATACATTATAATTATATAACATAGCAACTAATAAAAATAATATGGTTCCAATTTGTATAATTAATATCGATTGTAAAATTAATCCAATAAAACTTAACAGCAAAAATAGCATATACAAGTAAAATTGCATGCCGGCCACTCTTTCATTATAAAGTTCGCGTGGCAAAGGCGTATGGTATTTTCCAACTAGTTTCTGGTATTTCTCCAACCAAATAATAAACGGTAAAGTTTTGTAAGTTTGACCTAAAGCAATGGTTGTAAAAAAACCGAAAATCATACTCATGCCAAACAAAAGCATTATGATTTCGCCATAAGATTTCAGTCCGGTTTCAGGTAGAATGATAAGCCATAAACTGATTAAAACGGGTATAGAAATAAATACCAAAGACAACATAGTATATTTCATACCGACATCCAGTGTTTTTTTCATCCTGTGTTTATAAGAATCATAAATGTACCGGAAATAGTATATAATACCTACAATGATTACCAACCAAAAAAAGAAAATAAGATATCGATTTTCAAAAATATACTTTGTTAACATCAATCCGGTTAAGCCGGCATTGAGAAACACAAATGAATAGGTTAAAAGCTTTTCGTTAAGTCGGTGTGAAATCAAAAACATAGGTATCAGTGTAGTCCCAACCCCGAAAATCATCATGACAAAAAAACCGACCAATCCCATAACAACATGGTTGTGCATATGCATTAAATGTGAAGCCGTATAAAAATTATATTTAAAATTCAAAGCTGTCAATAATCCTTCAGTTTCAGTCATCAGTAACCAAAAAACTGCTGCCAGAATAAACAGAGATTTAAAATTTTTGATTCGGGCATTTTTGTAACTCATCATGATGTTAAAAATGAAAAAGAACAATGACAAATACATACTTGTAGCGGCATAAGGTAGCAAGTCGGTATAATCACCTATCCAAAAGGTATAAACCAGAAAAATGATACTACCGGCAGTGAGCCAAAAAGTAAATTTTGCCAGTTTTTCACTATACAATGCCGTATCGAAAATAACCGGTATCAGCTGGTATAATGACCCGAAAATCAACATCATCAACCACCCCAGAACAGCGGTATGCGTGACGGCTAAAAGCCGATGATCATAATAAATACCCAAAAATCGACTACTTGACAACACCATTAAGATGCCTAAAACCAATAAGCCGATGGCAGCAAATAAAAAATGTGGTTTGACCGTGCTGATAGCCGGTGCGTTATCGGTGTGTAAATTTTTTGCCATAATCAGTTATCTTTCGGTTTTCTGTAAATAATTAAATAGGTGTAATCCGGTGAAATTTCTTTGGTAACCAAAGTAAATCCGCGTTTTTCAAGTTCCGGTAACAAGAATTGCGGGATACGTTTATGATGCACAAACAAAGCTTGATCTTCCGGCAAGGTTTCCAAGCGTTCCAAAATGGTTTGCATGGGCATGGGCATTTCCAAATGCCGCACATCAACTTCCGGCATCTGCCCTTTATATTGTTGCTTTATTAGTTCAAAATTTTCATTTTCATTATTAACAAACACTGCTTTTTTTTCTGTAGTATCAGTTTTCTTTTTAGTTGATTTAGGATGAATATCATGATATTTGCAAGGCACATTATTCTTACCAAACAAACGTTGCAACAAGCCGGGTTTTTTACAGTTAAGCTTAAAATAGGATAGATAATTCCCTTGTGCATCCTGCGTCATCCAATGCACAAAATTTTTTCCAATCAAATATTCGACCAATGGTATCGGTTCAAAATCATTGATAATCAACAATACTTGTCCGGGTTTGATCTTTTTTGCCGTTTTATTGATATACCCGAAAGGGTCTTTACCTTTATTAATAATAGGACGTACATCTAATTTTACAATCTTTTTGCCGGAGAAGTCAGGTGGCATAACGGATAATTCAGAAGTATTTTGAAAGTCACCGGAAACCAATTCTACTTCAAATCCGGCATGCTCTAATGCCTTTAAAAAATCATTAACCGGCACCTTACCGATACGAGCTGCATCCTTTACTGATACACGCGTAGCTAAACTACGTCGCAGTATAGGATTTTGCAGTTTTTTAAAATTAGGATTAATAGCCGCAATAACATCAATAGCTTCCGGCTTTTCTTTTAATATTTTGGATATTTTGGTATCCTTAGTGACTAACATATACTTAATGATTTGAAGTGCAAAAATAGTATAAATAAATTTAATTTGGAATGTTTTTAAATAAGATTTTTTATGAATATAAGTAGCTCATAAAGCGAATTTTAACTAATTTTACAGCCACAAACCAGTCAATATGAAATACTTTTTAGTCCTTTATTTATTTTCAGTCAGATTATTACTGGCACAACAGCCTATAGACAGTATTAACCACTTGTTACAAACAGCCGATTCGGACAGTAAACGAATCGCACTGTTGCAACAAAAAAACTCCTTTTTTTTAAATACTTCTCCGGACTCTTTGATAGAAAATAATCTTAAAATAATCAAGCTTGCCAAACGATTAAACAAACCAAGTTTAATGAGTGAAGCCTATCGTTATATAGCTGAAGCCGGCTTACGAAAACATCATTTTGAACTTGCCAGAGACAATGCCGAAAAAGCCCTGAAAATTGATGATAGCTTACAGCATTATGCCGATATGATTTTAGACTATAATCAACTCGGTCGTTCTTATTACGACTTTGACCACCCCAAAAAAGCCATTGAAATATACAAAAAAGCCGTTGCTGTTTACGAAACACATCCTGTTGGACGGAAAATTGGGACAATTTATGGTAATATAGGTGGGGCATATAACCGGTTGAACCAACCTAATGAAGCTTTAAAATATTTTTTAAAACAAGCAACTACTGTCGAAACTCTTAACGATCCCATCCAAAAAAGTAAAGTAAATTACAATATTGGTTATACCTATATGCAAATGGAACAGTTTAAAAAAGGCGAAAAATACTTTTTAAAAGCACTGCAAGATTCTACAAAAATTGACGTCAAAGATTATGTTTATGTTAATTACCATGCTTTAGGTGTGCTCTACTCACGTTGGGATAAATTAGATAAAGCATTGGAAGCCAATCAAAAAGCTCTAAAATATTTTGATGCAACACAAAATAAGATGTATCAATTTGATTTACATAACAATAATGCGGCTATTTATTTAAAAAAAGGCAATAAAATTAAAGCTTTAAATGAAGCCGAAAAAGCCAATCAAATAGCTAAACAGGTGGAATTTAAACTTGGCATGGATGCCGCACAAGCAACCAAAGCCGATATTTATGTTAATTTTGGAAATTATGACCAAGCAGAAAGAATTCTGAACAAGCTAAAAAAAGATTCAAGCATTACGCATCATGAATTAAAACTATCATTATATACTAACTTATATAAATTAAATAAGTACAAAAAAAAATTTGATGAAGCTCTTTACTATCATGAAAAACTCAAAAAACTCAATGATTCCATACTTAAAGCCCAACGTGACAGTAAAGTTACCGAAATAGAAACCCGCTATCAAACTGAAAAGAAAGAAAAAGAAAACCTAAGACTCAAAGCAGAAAAAGCACAACAAGAATTATTATTAGCTAAAGAGAGTAAACAAAATACTTACTTAACTGCAGGCATCTTAATAGCAATAATTGGCTTAGCTATTTTTGCTTTTTACTACAGTCGCAACAAACGTCAGAAGGACTTGATTGAACATTTACAAAAAGATTTACACCATCGTATAAAAAACAATTTGGCGGTAATAGATGCCTTGATTGAAGATATTAAAGATGAATTTGATGACTCTAATATTCATATTAAACTCAATGAACTGCAAAACCGCATTAACAGTATCAACGAGATACATCGACAATTATATTTCAACAAAGATATCACGCATCTAAACTTGAAAACCTATTTAGATAAAATCAGCCATAATATTCAAGAATCTTTTGGTAAAAAAGACATAAAAATTGAAAATAAAGTTACGGAATCTTTCAAATTGGAAGTCAACACATCCTTTCCTATAGGATTGATTGTCAATGAGTTTTTAACCAATTCATTTAAATATGCTTTTGACGAACAAAGCAATGGAAAAATAACAATTGATTTAATTGAAAAAGGACGAAATTATGTATTAAAATTAACTGATAACGGTAAAGGTTTACCACCGGATTTAGATATTGACAACTTGGATAGCTTTGGTTTAAGTATCATGCAGTTGCTTGCCAAACAAATGCGAGGTAGTTTTAGAATCAAAGGCAAAAAAGGTGTTCAAATTGAGATTGAATTCCCTAAATCAAATACCTGAAAATTGTAAAATTAGAATAAGAAACACTTGGTCACAATCAACATTATTTGCTTACTTTTGCAAAACAAAGTTATCAAGAATATGGAACAAATTTTACAAGACAAAATACAAGAAGGATTTAAACAACTTTACGATTTAAAAATAGACCGACCCGAACTGCAAGCGACTCGCAAAGATTTTGAAGGCGATATCACTTTAGTGGTTTTTCCGTATATCAAACAATTAAAGAAAAATCCCAAAGAAGTTGCTGAAACAATCGGAAATTATCTCAAAGAACACTTAGAACAAATTCAAGATTTTAATGTTGTTGGCGGTTTTTTAAATTTGGTTATCAATCCGGCATATTATATCGATTTTCTTAACCGGATATACCCTAATGAAAACTACGGACTAACTCCTACCGATGACACTCAAAAAGCTTTGATGGTGGAATACTCATCTCCTAATACCAATAAACCTTTGCATTTGGGACATATTCGTAACAATCTGTTGGGACACAGTATCAGTGAAATATATAAAGCCACCGGAAAACCCGTCATCAAAACACAAATCATCAACGACCGTGGTATTCATATCTGTAAATCGATGTTGGCATGGCAAAAATTCGGAAATGGCGAAACCCCCGAAAGTAGCGGACTAAAAGGTGATCATTTAGCCGGCAAATATTATGTAAAATTTGACCAAGAATACAAAAAACAAATTAAAGAATTAACAGCTAAAGGCAAAACTGAAGATGAAGCCAAAAAAGAAGCTCCTATTTTATTAGAAGCCCAAGATATGCTACGCAAATGGGAAGCCAAAGACCCCGAAGTATTGTCATTGTGGCACAAAATGAACGGTTGGGTATATGAAGGCTTTAATGAAACATATAAAAATTTGGGTGTTAGTTTTGACAAAAACTATTATGAAAGTGAGACCTATTTGCTCGGTAAACAAGTTGTAGAAAAAGGCTTGCAAAAAGGCATTTTTTATCGCAAACCAGATGGTTCTGTATGGGCTGATTTATCCGATGAAGGTTTAGATGAAAAATTGTTGTTGCGCGCAGACGGCACTTCAGTTTATATCACACAAGACATCGGAACGGCAATCAAACGTTTTAAAGATTTTGAGATAGACAGTCATATTTATGTTGTTGGCAATGAACAAGATTATCATTTTCAAGTCCTGTTTTTAATCCTGAAAAAATTGGGTTATGAGTGGGCAAACAAATTGTACCATTTATCATACGGTATGGTCGAATTGCCCCATGGCAAAATGAAATCACGTGAAGGCACCGTGGTAGATGCCGATGACTTAATGGCAGAAATGACCCAAACCGCCAAAGCTATTTCGCAAGAATTGGGTAAGCTCGAAGGCTATAGCGATGCCGAAAAAGAACGCTTGTACCGCATCATCGGATTGGGCGCCTTAAAATATTTTATCTTAAAAGTTGACCCGAAACGAACGATATTGTTTGACCCGAAAAAATCCATAGATTTTCAAGGCAATACAGGTCCGTTTATCCAATATACCTATGCCCGTATCCAATCTATATTGCGTAAAGCCGGTGATTTAATAGATAAGCCCTACCAAATTCAAGTATTAGAACCTAAAGAAAAAGAAGTCATCAAACTATTAGAAAGCTTCCCACAAGCTATTCAAACGGCTGCCGAACAGCAAAATCCGGGGATCATAGCCAATTACACCTATGATTTAGTCAAACAATATAACAGTTTTTATCAAAGTGTACCTATATTAGCTGCAGAAAATGAAAATGAGCGTATTTTTAGGGTCAAATTATCAAAAAAAGTTGGTGATACAATTAAAAACGGATTTAAATTACTCGGTATTGAAGTGCCGGAACGCATGTAATATTATCATAACTTAGTAGGTTTTTGAAACCTACTGGGTTTTATAAATACCAATTTATGTTTAAATTTCTAAGTTTGATAAGTTTGCTGTTTTTATTTGCCTGTCAAACTAAACCAATGTCCGATAAACAAAAACCAATGAAACCCAAAATCAACAAACCCGATACGGAATGGGAAAAAATCTTAACGCCGCAACAGTTTCATATATTGCGACGCAAAGGCACCGACTTACCCGGCACCGGTAAATATACTTACCATTTTGAAGATGGCATTTATAAATGTGCTGCTTGTGGAGCACCTTTATTCAAATCCGGTAATAAATATGAAAGTCATTGTGGGTGGCCCTCTTTTGAC
>JALWLE010000080.1 GCA_026996605.1 Flavobacteriales bacterium | reverse complement strand
ATTATATAAATTATTTGTAATTACAAATTTATAAAAAAATGTTTGTTAAACTCTAATGCTTCAAAATTATTTAATTTACAAAAAAAGTCCATTCTATTATGAACGGACTTTATGTGAATGTGTATTTTATAATTATTGAATGTTTGATGACGATAGTTATTGCAACAAAGTGACGCAGAAACGACAAAAAACTTTCAATTTTCAACTTTTGGCTACTTCATAAACGGATATCGATAATCCGTAGGCGGATTAAAATTTTCTTTGATGGACCGTACGGACATCCAGCGGATTAAATTCCACATACTGCCGGCTTTGTCATTGGTTCCCGAGCCGCGCGCCCCGCCAAAAGGTTGCTGGTTGACAACGGCACCGGTTGGTTTGTCGTTGATATAGAAATTACCGGCGGCATTTTCAAGTTTTTTGCTGGCTTCAACGATAACATTACGATCTTTGGCAAAAATAGCTCCGGTCAGTCCGTAAGGTGAGGTTTTATCTACCAATTCCAAACTGTCACGCCACGCATCATCTTTATAAACATAAACGGTTAATACCGGTCCGAACAGTTCTTCTTCCATAGTCACATAGTGCGGGTTAGTAGTTAAAATAACCGTCGGTTCTATAAAGTAACCTTTGCTGTCGTCATAACCGCCACCGATAATCACTTCGGCATCTTTATCTTTTTTGGCATCGGCTATATAACCGGTGATTTTGTTAAAGGCACTTTTGCTGATAACCGCTGTCATAAAGTTGGACATATCAACCGGATCGCCCATTTTAATGCTTTCTACTTGTTTTTTGAGTTCATCATAAACCGCTTGCCATTGGCTTTCGGGAATATAAGCCCGTGAAGCCGCCGAACATTTTTGTCCTTGATATTCAAAAGCCCCGCGCGTTAAAGCGGTAGCTACGGCTTTGGGATCGGCATCTCGGTACATCCAGACGAAATCTTTACCGCCGGTTTCGCCTACAATACGCGGATATGTTTTGTATTTAGCAATATTCTCGCCTATTTTTTTCCACAGATATTGGAACACATCGGTAGAACCGGTAAAGTGAATACCGGCAAAATCGGGACTGCTTAAAACTTGTTCGGTAATCATGGTAGCGCTACCGGCAACCATATTGATGACACCGGCAGGCAAGCCGGCTTCTTCTAAAATCTCAATAATCATTTTAGCTGAATACATTTGCGTCGATGAAGGTTTCCAAACCACCACATTACCTGCCATAGCCGGCGAAGTCGGTAAGTTACCGGCAATAGACGTAAAGTTAAACGGCGTAACAGCATACACAAAACCTTCTAAAGGACGATATTCCATGCGGTTCCAAACTTCCGGTGACGATTCGGGTTGTTCGGCATATATTTTTTGTAGATATTTGGCATTAAATCGCCAAAAGTCTGCTAATTCCGCTACGGCATCAATTTCCGCTTGAAAAACCGTTTTCGATTGCCCGATCATCGTCATGGCATTCATTTTGGCACGATAAGGTCCGCTTAATAAATCAGCCGCTTTTAAAAAGATGGCGACACGGTCCTGCCAATCCATATTTGCCCATTTTTCTCGAGCGGCTAAAGCCGAATCGATAGCTTTTTGAACATCTTCTTTAGACGCTTTATGATAAAACCCAATCACATGTTGGTGATCATGTGGCGGTGTAATATCTTTGGTTTTGCCGGTATAAACTTCTTGTCCGTCAATATATAAGGGGACTTCAACCTTTTGATTCCAAAGCGCTTTATAAGCTTTTAAGACTTCTTCTCTTTCGGGGGTGCCCGGTGCGTAAGATAAAACCGGTTCGTTAGTTACTTTATCTGTTTTGAAAAATCCTGTTGCCATAATTTTGTTTTTTAATTGCGAAACAAATTTAATAAAAAGAAACGGGATATAGGTGTTTTTTAATTGAGGATTTTGCCTACTTCAAAGTTTGCTTTCTTTGCTGATGATTACTTCTACTTCAAATGGAATTACTGCTTTTAATTTGAGGAAATGAGGATTTTATATGCTTCGTAGCTTATTTTTTACTTTGATGATTGCTTGATATTTCTAATATAATTTCTGCTTCAAATCTGAGGAATTGAGGAATTAACCTTATGGTTTATTATTGTATCCTTATAACAGACTTCTAATTTCTAAAATCTAATTTTATTTATTGCTACGAAAATACCGTATAAAATCTAAATACAAAATTAATTTTTATCCAATTTATTTAAAATTCTTTCTGCCCTGCTACGGTAACCGGCTGTTAGTTTTGAAATATTTTCAGATAAAATATTTTTGAGTTCCGGTATTATCCAATCTTCAGTAGTCGGCAATTGTCCCAACTCAAAAATAATTTGCATGGCATGTACTTTAGGGGCGACTCTGTAATTGCCAATCAGCCAATCAAAAGCAGCGGTAATTATGAGTTGAATTTGCTTATTATCCAATTGAAATCCGGCATCCGGTTGTTTCTTTGAAAAATGTTTTTGAACAATCAAATGCGTTGTTTTGGCAATGGGTCTTACGGCTGAATCTTTTTTTAAGAGTGCCAATGAATTTATAAAAAAATCAAGGTGTTTTAAGATAAAATCCAATTGTCTTAAGGCGACAAATTCAACTACCCAAGAGGCTTTGTGATGATAAGCATATTCCGGATTAAAAGTCAATTTTAAAAGTGCTTGTATGTCATTCGGATGATTTAAAAAATAATCGGCAGCACGCAATCTGTTTATTCTTGCGGCGGTGTCCATTTGTTCTATGATGGTTTTGGCTGACATTTTTATTTTTTGATGAACAAACCCGATTTTTTGGCAGCATCGACAAATACTTCAAAGGGTGTTTGATGTTCGGTTTCGTATTCAAATATTTGATATGGCAGTCGCCATTCTTTTAAGAGTTGTAGCGTTATTTCCGGACGAATCACCGTGTCGTATTTACCGATACTAATAGTATGTTTGGTATCTGTGGCTAGAAGCCGGTTGTCGGGACGTACCAAAAGCGTCATCACCAAAGCCGGATTGAGCAAAAGTGTCGGAATCCGGTAATAATTGCCCAAATGAAAGCCGAAATAGCCCCCCATACTACTACCGACGATGACATCGGGGCAGTTTTTTTGCACCAATTTTTCTAAATATTGATAAGTTTCGGGGATATTGCTATAGGACAGCAAAGGATTGACTACTTTACCGAATTGTTGTAGCCAATCTGTCCGGCTGTTTTGGTTAACGCTATTAAGTCCGTGCAAATATAAACTGGTCATAAACGCAAATGGGTCATTATTTTTTCGGTGGCACCTACATTTTGCAAAGCATAAGTTTTGGTAATACCGGCTTTTTGTTGTCGCAATTCGGAATTTTGAATCAAACTATCCAAAGTGTTTTTCAGTTCTGTATAATTGTTAATACTTATCAATCCACCGGCTATTTTTAAGTCTACAGCTTCTTTAAATTTTTCGATATGCGGACCGGTAATAATCGGTACCCCAAAAACCGCCGGCTCTTGAATATTGTGAATACTTTTACCGAAACCGTTACCGATATAAACGATGTCGGCATCTTTATAAATTTGATTAAGCATACCGATAGTATTCAATATCAAGACTTTATATTCCGATAAATCGGTGTTTTGTTTGATGTCGGAATAACGAATCGATTTGACTTGTAATTTTTTTTCTATACCGGCTATATGCGCATCATCTATTTCATGCGGGGCAATAATGGTTTTAAAATCAGCCGGACTGTTATTGATATAGTGCGCTAATAGCTCTTCATCCTTGGGCCAAGTACTACCGGCTACCAACAAAATCCGGTCTTGTTTAAATTGCTTGACAAAATCGAAGGAAGTAGCAGTTTGTGCAATCTGAAAAACCCTGTCAAATCGCGTATCACCGGTCACCGTAACATGTTGAAAACCTTGACTGTTTAAAACTTTTTGACTATTGTCGTCTTGTACAAAAAAACGGGTGAAAGCCCCTAAAGATTTTTTTAACCAAGGATTGTATGCTTTAAAAAACGGATGATTTTTTGTAAATAATCCGGATATTAAATACGTCCGGGTTTTTTGTTTTTTTAAACCGTGCAGATAATTAGGCCATAAATCGTATTTGACAAAAAATACCGTATCCGGCTGTACCAAATCTAGAAATTTTTGAACGTTTTTTCGGGTATCAATGGGTAAATAGCTGACGCAGTCTGCCGGTGTTTTGTCTTTTTTTACTTCATAGCCCGAAGGTGAAAAAAACGTTAAAAGAATTTGATAATCAGTATATTGTGATTTTATTTTTTCTATAACCGGTAGAGCTTGTTCATATTCGCCCAAAGATGATACATGAAACCAAATCGTTTTTTTATCGGGATTTAAACAGGCATTGAGTCGCTTGAAAACTTGCTTTTGTCCGGCTTTGAAATACCGTACTTTTTGCCCAAAAAAATTTCCGAAAAGTCCTAGCAACTTTTCGGAAATTTGCAGCAATATATTGTATAAATATTTCAAAAGCAATGCGTTTAAGTATTGCCCGCAGTTATGATAACATCAACGGCATCACGAGCATGGTTACAAATTCGCCTTCTTCCAAACCATCGACCGGATGAATCAAAGCCGCTTTGCTCGGCAAAGACATATTGACCGATACTTCATCGGAATCGAGATTGGACAACATTTCTATTAAAAACTTGGAATTGAATCCGATAGCCATATCATCACCTTGAAAATTGCACGTCATGCGTTCTTCGGCTTTGCTCGAAAAGTCTAAATCTTCAGCAGACACTTTCAGTTCCGAACCGGCAATATCAAAACGAATCAGGTGTGTGGCTTTACTGGCAAAAATATCGACCCGTTTAACGACATTGAGCAGATTTTGACGATCAACCACCATGACATTAGGATTTTCCGTAGGAATAACCGCACTGTAATTGGGATATTTACCGTTAATCAAACGTGATAACAGTTGAATATTATCAAAATCAAATTTGACATTACGCTCGTCGTAAGTAATCGTAACATCATCGTCAGTACCCGCGATATAGTTTTTTAAAATTTGCAAAGGTTTTTTCGGTACGATAAAATTGCTTTCCGAACCGGCTTTTAAATCTTGACGTTCGTATTTGACTAATTTGTGCGCATCGGTTGCCACGAAATTTAAACTTTCGGGCGAAAATTCAAAAAACACACCGGTCATGGTCGGACGCAAATCATCTGTTCCGGCAGCAAAAATCGTTTTACTGACAGCATCTGCCAAGATACTTCCGGGCATTTGTAAACTTTCGGCATCTTCCATTTCTACCGGATTTGGATAATCTTCGGCATTGGTATAAGCAAAACTGTATTTACCGGTTTCACTGATGATATTCATGGTATTATCATCATTGAACATAAAAGTCAAGGGTTGTACCGGCAAAGCTTTTATGGTATCGACCAACATACGAGCCGGCAATAAAAAAGAACCGGTTTCATTGGATTCAACTGGCACAATAGCCGTCATAGTGGTCTCTAAATCGGAAGCCGTTATTTTTAAAGTATTGTTATTCAGCTCAAACAAAAAATTATCTAATACCGGAATGGTGTTGTTATTATTGATAACGTTTCTTAAAGCTTGTAAATTTTTTATTAATTCATCACTCGAAACTAAAAATTGCATAATCTTATTTTTTTCTCAAACAAAAATACAAATTATTTTTTAGTTTGTGCCAGAAAATAATATTTTATCCCTGTGCTGATTTGAAAGTTTCCCATTAAATATACTTGAAAATCCAACCACCACTGTTTAGCAATCCGGTATTCAAATCCGGTTTGAACTTGAATTATGTCATTAAAATGCTCTTTAGCCGGTTTGTCTGTATTTTGATATACATTTTGATCACTATCATAAATATTATAAGTATAAGTGGTTGATAAGGGAATATTTATGATAAATCCAACACGTGGATGCCATTTTTCAGAAGT
Source organism: Flavobacteriales bacterium (assembly GCA_026996605.1). GTDB lineage: Bacteria > Bacteroidota > Bacteroidia > Flavobacteriales > Flavobacteriaceae > WGBX01. The sequence goes on along the minus strand of JALWLE010000080.1, from coordinate 8,919 downwards.
CATATATCGACGATAAAACGGAATGGCTACATGCCAAGTACCTGCACGTAAGTCGTAAGTTATATCATTTGACGTGTGTTTTAATCCCCCTGAATAATATCCAAACTCAATACCTGTAAAATATTTTGCTTTTTTATTGATTGGAAAATTATAGCGAATATCAAACCCGGGTTGAAAGATAATTGAATGATCTTTGTAAAAATGGACATTATAATACGTAAAAACACCAGACAAACTCAAACTGCTATTTTGTGCATGAAGCTGGAAAAATACCGGCATCAATATTAAAAGTATAAACTTTTTCATTTTTCAATATGTTTATTATCAGTAGGTTACTTAAAAACTAATTATCATATTTTACATCCATTCTACCCTTGGTAATTTTTAAAAAATGGCCGGTACCATCTATTAAATCAGCTTCAAAAACAGCACTGAAATGTTTGGCAACGGTATCTAATTCCAAAACTCTCATAAAGGTTTTATGATTGTCAATTGCATGATATTGTGTATTTCCTTCCGTTATAGTGCAAGTATTATGATTAGTGCCGTTTATTTCATATAGTCCTTTGCCTTGATAATGATTGATGACATAATCAATTTGAATATTACCACAAATATGAACCCGTAAAGTATCATTTGATAAAAGTACATGCATAGGATTTGTGTTATTTACTGTAGAACAAGTTGGAATAACCGGCGAACCGTTCAAATAATAAAAAACCGAATCTTCACCGAATTCATCATATTCTTTAACACAATTTTGCATACTTATGAAAATAAAAAGTCCCGCGACAAGAAGTAGTATTTTTTTCATAAAAAAACATTTATAATAAAGGATTGCATCAAAAATTATACCGTTTTTTGATTTTACTCAAGAATGTTCGTGTCAGAATATCCAACAATTATCCTTACTTTTGTAAGCAATCAGAAAGTTACATATGAAGACAAAAATATTAGTTACCGGTGGATTGGGATTTATCGGCTCTCATACAGTTGTTGCCTTGCAAGAAAAGGGCTATGATGTGGTTATCATTGATAATTTGTCCAATTCGGACATCAGTGTATTGGAAGGTATAACGAAAATTACCGGTGTGCGTCCCGAGTTTGAAGCTATAGACTTACGAGACAAAGCCAAAGTGATTGATTTTTTCAACCGGCACAGTGATATCAAAGGTATTATCCATTTTGCCGCATCAAAAGCGGTGGGCGAAAGTGTCCAAAAACCGCTGTTGTATTATGAAAACAATATCAACACCTTGATTTACTTATTGCAACAGATGCAGGACAAAGAAATTCGGAATTTCATTTTCAGTTCGTCTTGCACGGTTTACGGTGAACCGGACAGCTTGCCCATAACCGAAGCAGCACCAATCAAACCGGCTTTATCGCCTTATGGTAATACCAAACAAATAGGCGAAGAAATCATTCGCGATACGGCGAAAGCTTATCCGGAATTTAACAGCATTGCTTTGCGTTATTTTAATCCCATTGGTGCCCATCCGACTGCTTATATCGGTGAATTGCCTTTGGGGGTCCCCCAAAATCTAATACCCTTTGTTACACAAACTGCTGCCGGTATTCGTCAAGAATTGTCAGTGTTCGGCGATGACTATCCGACACCGGATGGTACTGCCATTCGCGATTATATTCACGTGGTCGATTTAGCCGAATCGCATGTGGTAGCACTCGAACGCTTGCTCAATAACCGGCAAAAAGCCAATTTTGAAGTCTTTAATATCGGGACGGGACGCGGCAGTTCGGTCATGGAAATCATCAAAAGTTTTGAAAAAGTAAATGGTCTCAAACTCAATTATAAAATTGTTGGCAGACGCGAAGGTGACGTAACATCCGTTTGGGCAGACACAAGTTTAGCCGAAAAAGAACTGGGTTGGAAAGCCCGTTTAAGTATGGAAGATGCGCTACGCGATGCTTGGCATTGGCAACAAAAAATTTCTAAATAAATGTATGATTATATCGTTGTCGGATTAGGGGTTGCAGGTTGGTCGCTGCTGCAACAACTAGACGAAAACCGGCAAAATTATATCGTTTTTGATAACCAATCACAACAATCGACCCGTATAGCCGGTGGTATGTTTAATCCGGTGATTCTCAAACGTTTCACACCGGCATGGAAAGCGCATGAATGGTTAAAATATGCGCTGTTACAATTTCAAAAAGCCGAACTGCAAAACAATAAAAAGTATATACATTATATCGATATCTATCGCAAACTCACCGGCATTGAAGAACAAAACAACTGGACGGCAGCTTCCGATAATCCGGTTTTGTCCGCTTATATGAAAGACATCACTTTTGAACCGGTTGACGGGATTGATGCGCCGTTTGGTTTCGGAGTTTTGCAAGGTACCGGTATTGTCAATGTAGCACAACTGCTCGATGATGTCGCTGCTGATTTAAAACAGCGTAACAAATTGATTCAAGCGGATTTTGATTACGAACAATTACAAATTTTTCCGGATTATGTAGCTTATCAAGACATCAAAGCCCGTAAAATTGTTTTTGCAGAAGGTTACGGTTTAAAACGAAATCCGTTTTTCAAACATTTACCTTTGACCGGCACTAAAGGCGAAATGTTGATGATTGAAACGGATGCCGATATTCCGCACATCGTCAAATCCAATGTATTTATCGCCCCCAATGTGGCTCAAAAAGGACAATATTATATCGGGGCAACTTATAATTGGGAAGACAAAACCAATACCCCGACGACTGCTGCCCGTGAGCATTTGGAAATCAAGTTGCAAAAGTTTTTAACCAAGCCTTACAAAGTAGTACAACAGAAAGCCGGCATCCGTCCGACGGTGATTGACCGGCGTCCGCTTGTCGGGAAACATCCGGAATATCACAATGTTGCCGTGCTAAACGGCATGGGAACGCGTGGCGTGATTATGGCACCCGCTACGGCAAAACAACTGTTTCAATATCTGGAATTTGACATACCCATGATGCCGGAAATTGACATAAAACGATTTGGATAATAAAAATGGCTCTATATCGATTAAGGTGGGTAATATATAATATCTCAAATAATAATGCTACTTCTTTGGGGTTTCAATGATTCTGTTTTTATGGTTTTATTATAATAATATCAGCCCTTCGGACTTTATATAAAGAACCCCGTAGGGGTTAAATTATTTGAAAAGATAATTAATGTGATTTGATTCTTAAGCTTAATTTATTATTTACCACACAAAACAATATAGAGCTATAAAGATTTGTTGTATTGTCAATTATTTTTTAAAGAAATATGTTACTTCAAGGCTTAAAACATTATGTTTTGCTAATAGGTCAGAAGGACTAAAATTAGGTTCATTAACAAGATCAGGTGTAATATTGGTAAAACCTTGTTGGTATTGTATATTGATTAATACTTGCTTGATATTGAAACCGAATCCCACATTTATTCCGTAATCCAGACCGTTAAAATATTGAATCATTAAGCTATTGCTTGTACTTGATAGGTCATCATTTACACTACCAAAAACAGCTTTTAGATCATAGGTCTCTTGAAGATTTTGAACTGTATTATCATTCAGGACAATTTTCAAATCTTGTATCTCTGTTCCACCCAATCCGTAAGCCAAATATGGACCTGCATTGATGTTAAAGTCTCCAAAATGATATACGAAATTAACCGGAAATTGTAAATATTGAAATCTGGTTTGCCAGTCTCCCGTAATTTCTTTAATGTCATTAAATTTTTGTTTGACTTGATTTAGATCAACGTTAAAACCTTTTTGTGCATATCCTAATCCACTTCTAATAGATAAGATTTCCGGCATTAGTTCATATTCGAAAACTATGCCCCCGTCAAAATTTAATGTTCTGGCTGTTGGTAATTCCAAATCATTAAAATTACTTGCTGCATCCATATTGACATTAGTTGCAGTAAGTCCCAATTTAACACCGAATTTGAATTGTGAAAAATTTGTTTGTACTGATAGGATTACAATAAAAAAAGATAAAACAAGTCGTTTCATAATTTGATGTTTTAAAAATTATAAAGACAAAAGTATAGTTAGACTAATTTTTTATCAATAACGATTCAATTAACCAAATAGATTATTCAATGAAAGTGCATTTTCATTAAAAAAAAGTTAAAAAAAAAGAATTTTTTATTTTATGCTATAGTATTAATTAGTTGGCATCTAAAATTAATACTAGTTGTTTATAGATTTATTAAAAAAATAATGCTTTTCTACATTTTTTTGTGGAACAATTCCGAAGTGCTTTTTAAAATATTCTATTTGATTGTGATGAACCGCCGGTAAGGGGGCGTCGCCTGTTTGCCAAAATAATTTTTTATCATAAGGATAGTAGTATAAGAAATTGCCTTCTTTTTTGGCATCGTATCGGGCATTTAAACCGGAAACCGGTTGGGGAAACCACAAATTTTTAAGGTGCCAATGCTGATGAACAGCCCAATAAACGCCTACTGCCAAAAACAATCCCCAACCCAGAGTATTAAAATATTGGTAAAATTTCGGTTGGATTAAAACGGACTTGATAAAAAGTGCCAAGAAAATTAATAGAGCAAGAAAAAAACGAAAATTCGGACTGATAAACAAGATACTTAAAAAATAAACTAATCCTAATAGATACAGTAGTCGGTAAGAATTAGATAAATTTACTTTCCGTTTTTTAAAACTAAAAACTATGGGGAACAAAATCAATAAAATTACCATCAACGGATTGATGATTTGGTGGATGCCGGATTGTCGTACCCACTGCCAAAATCCGGTAAACAAATGACTATTTGCTGATAGTGCCATACTATCCTGCTTGCCGAGTTGTGTCATATATTGCAACAATGCGGACGGATATTGCCAAGCGGGTTTTAGCTCTTTTCCAAAAAAGTCAAACGGATAAAACAAGTAACCGGTTATCCGGTAATTTTTGCTCATCCACAAACCTGCAAGAAGCCATCCGAATAAGATAATTTTCAACGAAATATGATTAAGTTGTTTGCGATGTCGCCACCACAAGAGCAAAACTAATAAAATATTTATAACAGCAGTCGGTTTGATTAGAAAACTGAATCCGGAAAGTAGTAACATCTCTATAAACTGATACCGGTTTAGTTGTTGGTAATTCCGAATAAACAAATCAAAGACCATCAAAGACAACAAAACTACCGGCAAATCGGGGGACGGACTATCGCTAAAAAAAACAAAAAGCACCGAAACGACAGGCAATAAGCCCAACCAATATTTTTTACAAGCCCAATCTTTTTGGTAGCGATGCAACCAATAAAACACAAATATCAGAAAAAACAAGCCGTTCAAATCGTTGAAAGTAAAGCTATGATAATGCAAATTAAAACCGGTTTGTAAGATATGCCAGCCTGAAAATTGTCCTAAAAACGGATGAATATTCATCAGCCCCTTGACCAAACCTTGTTCGTTTGCCCATTTAATCGTTTGAATATAATAAGATTCGTTGTCCGGCAAGGACGAAGGGGCACTGCTCAATATCAACACAACTAAAACTGTTACATAAAAAACAATCTTATACCGATGCGATAAGTCCTTAAATGCCTGCCAAAGTATTTTGACATATTTCGGTCGTAAGATTAAGTAAATAATTGACAAAATAAAACTTATAATTTGCCAGTACAAGCCAAATCCGTTAAAATATAAAATTACCCATATCAACAACATATAAGCAAACAGCCCGTTAAAGAGTAGATATTCAGGTAAACTTTGACCATTTTTAAAAAGCAATGCATGTACCATACTACCCAAAGCCAAAGCAATGGTTAAATTTATCAGCCAAATTATAAGTATTGTAAGCATGTGATGTTGATTGAATTTTTAAGAAATTAAGGTCATTAAGGGTTCATGTATCCCGATTTTTTCTCTTACAGTAACCGGAGGGTGTTACTTCGTTCCGATTGTTACACGTTATTTGTTCCTATTCTAGGACTTCAATTTAACAAGATAATAATTAATTATTTAATGTAAGATTTCTCATCGTCCCCCCGACTAAACGGGAGTGGGACTCTGTCGAAATGACATACTGCTACTTGTTTTATTACTGCTATGAAAGTAGTCTGTCATTTCAAATGAACGAGGAACGAGTGAAGAGAAATCTCTATTAAATTTATTTTCGTTATATTTAATAAAATATTCGTCACCAATTAGGAAAACTATTTTATTACTGTTCAAAAACCGTCTTATCTTTATTGACTGAAATTGTGGCTTTTTTACCGAAAATCACAACGCGGTTATCAACTATATGTCCGGCAGGAAAATTAAAAATAACCGGATAGCCTTTATTTTTTACATGTTTCAAAATGATTTGTTTCACGGTCTCGCCTATAAAATCATCATCTTTTTTGACACCAATCCCTCCGATAATTAAACCCTTTAAGCGATCAAAATAGCCTGCATTTTTTAAAGCATATAACATCCGGTCATAGCTATATGTATATTCACCGACATCTTCTAAAAAAAGAATTTTTCCGGAAGGCTCTATTTGATATTTTGATCCTAACAAACTGACCAACAGTGAAATATTACCGCCGACAACTACACCACTAGCTTTTCCGGATATATTCAAACTATCGGAAGGCATCTCATAACGCAAAGTACGACCGTCCAAAAAATCTTTTAAACTTTGAATGGCTTTGGCTCTTTCCGGTTTTGGATGTTCCAAACTAATAGGCATAATAGCATGCACCGATTGAAACCCCTTTTGATGTAACAAGCTGTGCAACACCGTAATATCTGAAAAACCAATCAACCATTTGGGATGTTTTTTAAATTTTGAAAAATCTAACCGGTCAATAATACGAACACTGCCATAGCCCCCGCGAGCGCACCAAATTGCTTTGATAGACGGATCGTCTAGTGCCTGTTGCAAATCGGTAAATCTAATGCTGTCAGTACCCGCAAAAACATAGTTTTGACTGTAAAGATGCGGGGCATATTTTGGCACATAACCCCAGAGACGCAGTAGCGAATCCGCCCGTTGCATATAGCCCCTTTCTTGAAGTACATTGCCGGCAGGCGCAATATATAATACGGTATCACCGGATTTTAAATGAGCCGGTGCAACCCAATGATGTATCGGTTTTGTACTATCGGTAGGCAAACTTTTACAACCTAGCATCAAAACCGGAAGTATCAATATCAAATAGAGAGATTTCATATCATTAAATGCTAATTTAATCAATAATCAAAAAAATACAAGACCGAAATAGTAAAAGCATACAAAATAGAAGCAGCTACTACCCCTTTTAATTGTTCGTTTTCGCCTCGGTTATTAAACACAAACAAAGGTAATAAATTGAACAATACGGCAATCGCTACAACTTGCGTTAACAGGTTGTCTGAAATTAATTGGTTAAAAGCTACATCCGCTTCTGATTTTAAAGCTGCTTTGGCATAAAACCAAAATCCGGCTACCGGCGTTACCAGCCCGATTAAAAATCCTTTAATAAAATTTGCATTCATGATGATTGGTTATTTGGTAATAATATTTATTTGATGATGGAGCTCCGGTGGCTTCGGTACGTCCTCGCACACTCGGAACACTCAGCCACCTACCTTTATATATATCATTGTATTGAAATGACCGGTGTCGGTTGTTGCACTTTGTCACTTTCCACTTTCATTTAACTAATTACTAAAACCGGTACTTTTACTTTGTGTCGGACAGAATCGATAGTGGTTCCGAACAATAAATCTTTTAGCAATTTATGTCCGTGTGAGCCCAAAACCAAGATGTCTGCATCAAAAGCTTCTACAATTTCGGGAATGGAAATTTTCGGATTACCGTACCCGATTTGCGTCGATACATCATAACCGGCTTCCTTGATTTTTTCGGCATAACGTTCCAAAACACTTTGATCACTTAATACTTCAAAATCTGCTGCATCTTGTCCGTGATAAATAGCCGGCGCACTTTCAACTATGTGAATCAACAAATATTGGCTATCCGGTTTACCTAATGCTAAAGCGTGTTGCAAAACTTTAGAGTCAATTTTTGAAAAATCCAAACCAATGGCGATGCGTTTGTATTCCGGTGCATCAAACGCATTTTCAATATCTTCTCTAGCATGCAATTTTAATGATTTTACCGGTAATTTTTTCAACAAAGGCATAAACGTAATATAAAACAGCAGCACGGCTATTATGACTAAAAATATAAAAATCAACAAAATAACAGACCAATTTAGTTGTCCGTCTTTAATCCACCGGGTCGCTTCACTTATGACCAACCATGCGTTTAAAACGACAATAATTCCGGCTATTAACCAAGCCGACAATTTAATTTTAAATGAAATAGCAAAATTACCCATCAACTCAGGATTGCTGACAAAATGTATTAAAGGAATAACGGCAAACCCCAATTGCAAACTCAAAACCACTTGACTAAACACCAATAATTTGCCTGTATAGGATGTGCCAAACCATAAAATAACTACCAATGCCGGCAAAATAGCCAACAAACGGGTAATCATACGGCGCATCCAAGCTTGAATCCGTAGATTGATAAAACCTTCCATAATGATTTGTCCTGCCAATGTACCGGTAATCGTAGAACTTTGTCCGGCAGCAATTAAGGCAATGGCAAATAATATCGGTGCCCAATGCGACCCTAGCAACGGCTCAAGCAGTTTATAAGCATCTTGTATGTCTGCTACTTCATACATACCGGCTTTGTAAAAAGTTGCTGCTGCTAAAATCAAGATAGCCGCATTGACAAAAAAAGCCAAATTTAAAGCAATAACACTATCAATTAAATTAAACTTTAAAGCATCTTTAATACTTTTGACAGAGTTGCCAAATTTTCGGGTTTGTACCAATGATGAGTGTAAATACAAATTATGTGGCATCACGGTTGCGCCCAAAATTCCCAGTGCGATATACAAGGCTTCGCTATTCGGAATAG
>JALWLE010000079.1 GCA_026996605.1 Flavobacteriales bacterium | reverse complement strand
ATCAACAATCAACTTTTTGCCCTTGATTTCTATCAACAATGTGGCATGTCCTAAATATGTTACTTTCATGGTGTATTTTTTTATTGCAAGATAAAGTTTTTTAGGATAAGTGTCAAGTGATTTTTTTAAATTGAGGATTTTGTCTGCTTCATTGGATACAGTTATCTTTAATGTTTATGAGCTATTTCACACTTTACTTCTGCTTGTAAATTGAGGAAATGATGATTTTATTCTACATCACGGTTTACTTGATTTTTTTAATGAATATTTATTGCTTCAATCCATATTACTGCTAATAATTTGAGGAAAGGAGGAATTGACGAATACATTAGTGCGAAGTGGAAAGCAAAAAAGCGATAAAATACGGATTGGATAAGGAATAAATTGAGGAGATGATAAATTAATAAATATGTAGGTCATTAAGTGTCCCGATAATCCCGACAAACGTTGGGATGATATACCGAAATGACCGGTTTTATTAAGGAAAAAAGAAAATGAGAAAATCAAGAAATGCCAAACACCGAACAAGGATTAATGATTTTAGATTTTTATACTTCATAATTCGGTGTTCGTTAATCGGTGTTCTATATTCAAATTTATGATGTCTTGTAATTTACTTAATGTCCTATAGCCATTCTACACAACCTGTTTTTTTTTGGTTATTTATGTGCCTTTATGGGTAGAGACCTCGACGGAGCGGTTTCTTGGATAGTTTATGTACCACTAACAACAAGTTAGCGGTAGCGGGGAGAATTGTATTTATTTTTTTAAATTTTTAATTATTTTTTTAAAGGTTTTTCTATTCCATTTTCCAACCGAATATTGAATAAGCTTCTTATCATTTGATTGAATAATTATTTTTCCTCCTTTAAAACTACCTTTTACAGAGTCAATCCAATCTATAGAAAAAGAATCTTTAAGTAAAATCAATTTATTTGCTCCTGTATTTTTAAAAAAATAATATATTTCTATTTCATTATCATAAACAATAATTTTTGTAATATATACTCTTGCCTCATAAAGGTTATTTACAAAATAATATAACCAAAAAAGTAATACTATTAATACCACTATTTTGTCTGTTCTAAAAAGAAAAAGTAAAAAAATAAAATAAAAACTTCCCCAATTTATGTTTAATGCAATAATCCTTTTACAGTAACTGATAAAAGGTGTTGAAAACAGTTGGAAACTATTCTGCATCTTTGCGGTTTTTTTGATTATTTATATGCCGTCGGGGACAGAGAACCCAACGGAGTGGTGTTTATAAAACTGTCGATAGTTTTAATTATTGAACTTTTCATTTCCGGGTTACCAATGAATTTTATTCTTTTATTAGGCTTTTTAAATTTATCATAAAAAATCAACACCCTTACTCTAACTTCACTTTATTATCTCAATAAAGAGTATCTATTTTATCCAATTTAATATTTAAAATCTTATTTTTTAGTTTATCATATTTTTTATCTAAAAAAATGAATCAAATAGAAGCTTATCATTTCCTAAAAATTTTAATTGTTTAATATATCTCGAATTCCTATTAACAAATGAGTATTAATATTTCCATTACATCACCACCACTTAAGAAAACGTTGCTTAAATTTCTAATTATTTCACTGTATTAACAACTACCATTTCTACCCATTTTACCTAACTTAATATCAATCAAATGACTTAAACCAGATTTGTTAAAATGAAAATTTATTAAAGAAATTCTTGCAATTGGACTTACTTTTGTTTTAGAATTTTGTATTTTCATCGCGTAAATATTTAAATTACATATTTTTGAATCCAATCACTAAAATAAGTGAAAATATTTACATAACAAAAGCTGTGTAAGAAAAACTTACACAACTTGTTAATAATTTTTATGGTAATTTTTTTTGCGAATTTAAGGAGCATGTATAAAAAACATAGAGAATTTTGAAAGAATTTCCAAAAGGCATCAAATTCAAATATAGTTGGAGAACTTATCAACAACGGGTGCTTAATGAATTAGAACATCATTTAAATGATAGTCATTTACACATAATTGCGCCGCCGGGATCCGGAAAAACCATACTCGGACTTGAAGTAGCCATCCGGCTCAATCAACCTACCTTGATTCTTGCCCCAACACTCGCCATTAGAGACCAGTGGATTCAACGATTTTGTGACTTATTTCTACAAGTAAATACACCACCTGACTGGATATCGAGAGATATTAAAAACCCAAAATTTATAACGGCTGTGACTTATCAAGGTTTGCATGCTGCCTGTAATAATCTGAAAATCAAAGAAAACGAAGAGCATAACAATAACCAAATAAAAAGCACTTCTAACGCTAAACTAAATAGCATTGTTAAGACACTAAAAGCACAAAATATTAAAACCATTATTGTTGATGAAGCACATCATCTAAAAAATGAATGGTGGCAAACTTTAGCGAAAGTAAAAGACGGCATCCAACCGGTTATAGTAGGGCTGACAGCCACACCCCCCTATGATGTATCCTACACCGAATGGCAAAGATATTTGAAATTAAACGGACCTGTTGATGCGGAAATCACTGTACCGGAATTAGTCAAAGAAGGGGATTTATGTCCCCATCAAGATTATATTCATTTTACATTTCCAACAATAGAAGAACGTCAAAAAATATGGAAGTTTAGAGACAATATTGAAAAGTTATTTTTAGACATAAAACAAGATCAAACTCTATTAAAGGCAATTATAAGTCATCCGGTTTGGCAATATCCTTTAGAACATTTAGAATGGATTTACAATAACCTGAATCATTATGCTGCTATTTTGATTTTTCTTAATGAAAATCATATTGAAATTTCAAAAACACACCTAGATGTTATTGGAGATGAAAAACAAAATATCCCCAAACTGGATTACAATTGGCTTGAGACGCTCTTAGACTTTTATCTGTTTAAAGAAAAAACGCATTTTTCGCAATTTGAAGACCACAAGCAATTTCTTGAAAATAAACTAAGAAGATATGGTGCCCTTGAAAAAAAGCGAATCAAATTGTCTCAAAATAAAAAACTAGCCGGTTACTTAACTTCCAGTATCAGCAAATTAAACGGTATTTTAGATATTGTAAATTTTGAATACAGGCAATTAGGTAAAGATTTAAGAATGGTTATTCTTTCTGACTATATCCGAAAAGAATTTTATGTAAATTCAGCAGAAAACCATACTGAATTAAATAAGATTGGCATTATTCCTATTTTTGAAAAATTACGAAGACATAATGCGGAACATAAAAAAATAGGTGTCTTGACCGGTTCCATAATCATTATTCCCAAAACAGCCTTTCCTGCCTTTAAAGCCAAAGCCGGTCAAGCAGGTATTACAAATATCAACACTTCTATAGTTCCATTTGATACTAATTATATTCAAATTCATCAATCTGAACAATTAAAAAATGATATTATCAACATTGTTACTCAAATTTTTCAAAATGGAGAAATTGAAATTCTGATTGGAACAAAATCATTACTTGGTGAAGGTTGGGATGCGCCTGCTATCAACTCATTAATATTAGCAAGTTTTGTAGGCTCATTTGTGCTCTCTAACCAGATGAGAGGCAGAGCCATCAGAACACAAAAAAACAATAGTGATAAAACCGGAAACATTTGGCATTTAGTGACTATAGATCCTACATCAAAAACAGGTGGAGATGATTTTGATTTACTAAAAAGAAGATTTAAAGGATTTGTGGGCATATCGTTTAAAGATGAAGGCGGAATTGAAAATGGGATTAATCGCTTAAATTTGCCTGCAAACATA
>JALWLE010000078.1 GCA_026996605.1 Flavobacteriales bacterium | reverse complement strand
AAAAAAATCACTTGACACTTATCCTAAAAAACTTTATCTTGCAATAAAAAAATACACCATGAAAGTAACATATTTAGGACATGCCACATTGTTGATAGAAATCAAGGGCAAAAAGTTGATTGTTGATCCGTTTATTTCCGGTAATCCTTTGGCTAAGGACAAATTTGTAGTCGAGGATATTGAAACGGATTATATTTTAGTAACCCATGCGCATCAAGACCATGTATTAGATGTGCAAGATATTGCTGAAGCCAATCCGATGGCAAAATTAATTTCTAATTTTGAAATTGTTACCTATTTTTCAAAATACGGTATTGATGGTCATCCGATGAATCACGGCGGTAGTTGGAATTTTGATTTTGGTCGCGTCACGATGGTCAATGCTTGGCACAGTAGCAGTTTTGCTGATGGAACCTATGGAGGTAATCCTGCAGGATTTGTCATTGAAAGTGAAGGTAAAGCCATTTATATAGCCGGCGATACCGGATTGACTATGGATATGAAACTCATACCGCTCTTTGCAAAATTAGATCTAGCAGTCTTACCCATTGGCGATAACTTTACCATGGGCATAGAAAGTGCAGCTGTTGCGGCAGATTTTGTTGAATGTAACCGTGTGTTGGGTTACCATTACGATACCTTTGGTTATATTGAAATCGATCATCAAAAAGCCAAAGACCGCTTTGCTAAAGCCGGTAAAGATTTAATATTATTACCGATTGGAGAGAGCATTGAAGTTTGATATTAAGTAGCAAGTGAAGCAGAGCGACATCCTATAAATAATTGTCAGGAAAGGAATTGCGATTGCTGGTAACAAGAATTATTTTAAAAAATATATAACTATGAAAAAATCTATTTTAATCTTAATGTTGGCTTTGACTAGTATGAGTTTTTCTCAAAAAATTGAAAAGCATAAAACTTTATTTAAATATGAATTTATTCAAAATGGTTATTCTTTGTCTTTCGGAGATGTTGTTAGTGCTTTGAGCAATAATAAGGAAGCCTATAACCTGGCAAAATCAGCAAAAAACAGTTATACTCTTTCACAAATAATTGGTACTGCCGGTGGTTTTTTAATCGGGTGGCCTTTGGGAACAGCTTTGGGAGGCGGAAAACCCAATTGGACTTTGGCAGGCATTGGTGCCGGTTTGGTAGTAGTAAGTATTCCGATTGAGATAAGTTCAGATAAAAAGATAAATAAAGCCCTTGAAATTTATAATGCGGAATTTAGCGAAACTTCAATGCGCAATTTTAAGCCTTCATACCGGTTTATTGCTAATAACAATGGTATTGGTATAGCTATGAATTTTTAATACTAAAGCCGGCAAATTTGCCGGCTTTAGTATAAATAAATTATAAAGCTAAATTCTATAACTGTGCTATAATTTGATTAAAAGTTTGACTCGGTCGCATAGCCGCTTCAGCTTTCTTGTCGTCTGGAAGATAATAGCCGCCTATATCCACCGGTTTACCTTCTGCATCAGCAATTTCTTTCAAAATATTAGCTTCATTTTCAATTAATTGCTTGGCAATCGGTGTGAATTTTGCTTTTAATTCCGCATCATCATTTTGGTCAGCTAAGGCTTTTGCCCAATATTGTGCCAGATAAAAATGTGAACCACGGTTATCCAATTGCCCTACTTTACGTCCGGGTGAGCGTTTGTTTTCCAAATAGTCTCCAATAGCTTTATCTAAAGCTTTGGACATAATTTTGGCTTTTTGATTGTTATACTTATCACCAACAAAATCCAAAGAGGACATTAAAGCTAAAAATTCGCCTAACGAATCCCAGCGCAAGTGCCCTTCTTCTTTAAATTGTTGTACATGTTTAGGGGCGGAACCACCGGCACCGGTTTCAAATAAGCCACCACCGGCTAATAAGGGCACGATAGACAACATACGGGCGCTCGTACCGAGTTCCAAAATAGGGAAGAGGTCGGTCAAATAATCACGTAAAACATTTCCGGTAACAGAGATGGTATTTTCGCCTTTTCTCACGCGAGGCAAAGTGAATTTCATAGCATCAACCGGTGACATGATGTGAATTTCTAATCCGTCAGTATCGTGATTTTTTAAGTATTTTTCAACTTTTTTAATCATTTGTGCATCGTGCGCACGGTTTTTATCTAACCAGAATACAGCAGGATAACCGGTAGCCCGGGCACGGTTAACAGCGAGTTTAACCCAATCTTGAATAGGAATGTCTTGGGTGCGTGCCATACGCCAGATATCACCTTTTTGTACATTATGTTGGCTTAATACATTACCTTGCGCATCAATAACTTCAACCGTACCGTTTTCCGGAATTTCAAAGGTAGTTGGGTGTGAACCGTATTCTTCGGCTTTTTGTGCCATCAAACCGACATTTTGAACGGTTCCCATGGTAGCAGGGTCAAAGGCGCCATGTTTTTGGGCATCTTCAATCACCACTTGATAAAATCCGGCATATGAACGATCCGGAATGACGGCTTTGGTATCTTGTAATTCTCCTTTGGCATTCCACATGCGACCACCATCTCTTATCACAACCGGCATAGAGGCATCAATAATGATATTATTTGGAACATGCAAATTGGTAATACCTTTGTCAGAGTCTACCATGGCTAAAGCTGCTTGCTTATCATATATTTTTTGAATATCCGCTTCAATGGCTTTGCGTTCTGTTTCCGGTAACTTTTGAATGCGTTTATACAAATCTGCCAGTCCGTTATTGGGATTAAAGCCTATTTCATCTAATATATCGGCATATTTTTCGAGAACATCTTTGTAATATTCTTTAACGGCATAACCAAACATGATAGGGTCGGAGACTTTCATCATGGTGGCTTTTAAATGCAATGAAAACAACAAATCTTTGTCTTTGGCATCTTTGATTTGTTCTTTATAGAAATTTTGCAAAGCTTTGGTATTCATAAAAGTCATGTCTAAAACTTCATCTTTTTTCGCCTGTAAATTATCCTTAAGAACGATTTCGCCGTCAGGGGTTTTTAAAACAATTTTAAAATCGATTTCTGCCGGAATGATGACTGATTTTTCATTGCCGAAGAAATCATCTGCTTGCATATGAGCCACATGAGTTTTAGAATCTTTTGGCCATGGTTTCATCATTCTATGCGGATTTTTTTGTGCAAATTTTTTGACACTTTCTGCCGCACGACGATCGGAATTGCCTTGCCGTAATACAGGATTAACAGCGCTACCCAATAATTTAGCAAAACGTTGACGCAAAGCTTTTTCGGCATCTGTTTTGGGTTCTTCGGGAAAATCGGGTAAGGCATAACCCTTTTCTTGCAACTCTTTAATAGCAGCTTGTAACTGCGGAATAGACGCACTGATATTCGGTAATTTGATGATATTGGCATTAGGGCTTTGGGTTAATTCACCTAAATAGGCTAAATCATCTGTTTTTTGTTGATCTTTTTTAAGATAGTCAGGAAAATTTGCTAAAGTTCTACCTGCTAAAGAAATATCTTTAGTATCGATATTTACATTGGCAGCTTTGACAAAGGCTTTGATAATCGGTAGTAATGAATAAGTTGCCAAAGCGGGAGCCTCATCAACTTTAGTCCATATTATACTTGCTTTTTTATCGCTCATATATTTAATTTTTAAAATTAGTTAATGTTATTACGAAACGCATCAAAATTAACAAAAATAAACCAATCTAAACCTGTTATACAAGTTTAAAATTACATTTTAGATAGGTATATATAGCTTTTTAAAAGAGTGTCAATTTTTTATAAAAATATTATGGTTTTGGTATTTATTTAATGATGTTTTTTTCTAATTTGTAAATTAAAAAATTAATAATGGTATGATAGTTGTTAACTTTACAATATGATAAACAGTAGTATTTTTAAGTTTAATACTAAATCTCAACAATATGAATCAAAACTCAACTGAAACTGCTATTTTTGCCGGTGGTTGTTTCTGGTGCACCGAAGCCATTTTTAAAGAAATGAAAGGTGTTAAAACTGTTGTCTCCGGCTATACAGGTGGTAAACGCCCCAATCCGACTTATGATCAAGTGTCAACCGGTGCTACCGGTCATGCTGAAGCTGTCAAAATTATTTTTAATGCGTCTGAAGTTAGTTATGAAGAATTGTTACAAGTATTTTTTGCGACACATGATCCAACGACTTTAAACCGGCAAGGTAATGATGTCGGTACGCAGTATCGTTCGGCTATTTTTTATACAAATAAAAAGCAAAAAGAAACTGCAGAATCATATATTAAATTTTTAAATGATTCTGATGTGTTTGACCGGTATGTAGTGACTGAAGTGGTTCCGGCTACTGAGTTTTATGAAGCGGAAGATTATCATAAAGATTATTTGGCTAATAATCCCGATAATTCGTATTGTCAATATGTTGTTTTACCCAAACTTGAAAAATTTAGAAAACATTTTAAAAACAAATTAAAAAATGATTAAAAATATCAATTTAAGTAAGTTGGTTTTAAGTTTGTTATTTGATGCAATCGGGATGTCATCTTTTGTGATTCCGGGCATAGGAGAATTTTCTGATGTAATTTGGGCACCACTTTCATATTGGTTGATGACCAAAATGTATGCCGGAAAAATAGGACAAGTTAGTGGTGTCATAAATTTCATAGAGGAAGGAGCCCCCGGATTAGATTTCATTCCAACCTTTACTTTAACTTGGATTTATGATACTTTTTTTTCTAAAAGATAATTTTTTTCAGTATTTATTTATCACTCAATCAAATTGTTAGTTTATACCGATGAAAAACCTGATAAAAAATATAATTAAAAAGTTTGCTAAATAGAAATCTTGTATTATATTTGCACTCGCAAACGCAAAAGCTGATTAGCTCATTTGGTTTACCGCATCCCGATTTTAATCGGGAGGGTCACTGGAAAAAAGTTTAGGGCGATTAGCTCAGTTGGTTTAGAGCACCTGCCTTACAAGCAGGGGGTCACTGGTTCGAATCCAGTATCGCCCACAGATTACAGCCGTAGGATTAATATCTTACGGCTTTTTTTGATATTTGCAAGTATGTATTACTGTTATATTTTATATTCATAAATTTTAGATAAATATTACATCGGTTATCCCCAAGATTTAACGAGTCGATTACAAAAACATTTGACCAATCATAAGGATTTTACCGGTCGGGTTTCGGGCCGGGAGATAGTTTATTATGAAGAGTATAGCACCAAGACAGAAGCTTATGCACTAGAGCGATATTTAAAAAGACAAAAAAGTCATCGCTATATTGAGAAATTAATTGTAAAACCAAATTCTAAAAGATGTCCAATGTTTTGTAGAATTTACATCAATTTTTAAATTTAATAACTTAATTAGCCTGTGTACAATAGACAACCCTAATCCTGTACCTTTTATGTTAGGATGTTTAAGGGCATTTGAACGATAAAACGGATAAAAAATTTTTTCTAATTCTTTATCTGGTATTTTAGAACCGGAATTTGTAATTTTGAGAAAAACTTTATCATTCTTTTGTCCTAAGTCTATAAGAATTTGTCCTTTTTCATGTGTATATTTTACGGCGTTATTTATGAGGTTGTTTATAATAATATGTAACAAATACGGATCTGTTTTAACTTGCTTTAAAGAATTGATATTCAATTTTAATCTAATATTTTTTTTAGAAATTTCTGATAAATATTTTTGAATAACCGATTCTGTAATTTCATCTAAAGACACTAATTTATATTCAAAAGCATTTTGTTGGCTTTCAAAGCGAGCCAATAGCAAAAGTTGGTCGGTTAAATAGGACAACCGGTCTATTTCCTTGATACATTTTCCTATTTTTTCCCGATATGCTTCATTAGAACGGGGTTTTCTTAACAGGACTTCCATATTACCTTTCATTACTTGTAAGGGTGTTTTTAATTCGTGAGCAGCATCGGAAGTAAATTGTTTTTCACGTTGAATGGCGTTTTCAAGCCGGTCGAGTAATTTGTTAATCGTAACTGCCAAATGATGTAATTCATCCTTGTGTTCGGGTAACGGGATGCGTTCTTTCAGATTGGTTTGCGAAATTCTATTCGCCGTTTGTATAACATCGGCTACCGGTTTTATACTTCTTCCGGCAATAAAATATGCCCAAAAAAACAATAAAATCAAAACAATGGGAAACAGGATGAACAAGGTTCGCTTCAGTTTATTGATAACAACTTGCGAGTTTTGATAGGACATTGCTACCAGTAAATAACCATAGTTTTGTCCGTTTTTTACTATTCGCTTTTGATATTGTCTAATGGGAATGCTATCTAGTTTATAATTGATAAATGTTTGATCTTTATCCGGGTAGAATTTTAGAGTTTGGTTTTTAAGATTGGGGGATTTTTCAAGAATATGTCCTTTTTCATCAACTATTTCAACAAATACCGGATTGATTTCAAGCTCACGGTGTTCCTGTTCCATCCAAGCATTTTGATTAAAGTGCAATGCATTCTGTTTAACAACAATATCGCTTTGATGTTTTTGCACTTCAGAAATTAAGAAATTGTTTAATTGTTGATTTACACTCTTGCTAACCGTAAAAACGATAAACAGCAGAAGTATTCCGATAATTGCCGCAGTGCTAATCAAATATAATCCCGCTAAGCGTTGTTTAAAAGAGTGTTTCATTTTTATTATTGATGATATGGTTATCTGGTTAATCGGTTATCTGGTTATTTGGTTAATTGGTTATGTTGTTATTTGAATTGAGGAATTGAGGATTTATTTGATTTCATATTTTACCCAACTTATCACTTGATATTTAATACTAGTTATTAAGAATCCCGACTCATTCTTCGTCGGGACGTCGTTACGCTCCGCTTGGCACTATATCGCTTTCCACTTTCAACTATTTAATCTTTCACAATATACCCGACGCCACGTACGGTTTCAATTATATTATTATGTTTTTCGGCTTTTATTTTTTTTCTTAGAGAGTTTATATACACATCTATTACACCACTGTCATATTCAAAATGAATATTCCAAACCTTATTAAGAATATCATCTCTTGTACAGACTTTATTTTTGTTTTGACATAAAAAAACCAATAAATCATATTCTTTTTGAGTCAGATGAAGCTTTTTCTCATTGACTCTACATTCTCTTTTTTGTAAATCTATTTTTATGCCTTGATGTTCTAAAAAAGTAGGTTGTTCTTCTAGTGTATTTCGTAATTGTACTTTAATACGTTCTAATAATTCTTCAAAGCTGAAAGGTTTTTTCAAGTAGTCATTTGCACCGCTACGCAACCCCATTATAGTGTCTTGCACCGTATCTTTTGCGGTCAAAAAAATAATAGGAGTCTGTATATCGGCATCTCTAATTTTTTTGGTTACTTCAATCCCTTGTAAACCCGGTAGCATCCAGTCCATTAAAATAATATCATAGGTGTTTTGCAAAGCTTTTTGTAAGCCGGAAACTCCGTCAAATGCTGTGTCAACCGCATAATTTTCTTCGGACAAACCTTCCGTTAAAAATTCGCTGATGCCTTTTTCGTCTTCTATAATGAGTATTTTATGCATTACTAATCTTATTAAGATTATGCAAAGTAAGAATTTTATAATAAATAATCTCTTAAAATCGGCTTAAAACTTAGATGAAAGACTCAAAATAATTTTATCCTGATAATATAAAGAATGATATACTTCCGAATATACATTAGTTGGACTAAGTAGAATACTAACTAAATAGGGTCTGCTGAAAAGCTCAGAAGTGCGTTTGTTTTTTAATTTCTGAATTGAAGATGTATATAAATACTTCAAAGTAAAGAAGTTAAAAAAGATGTGTTCACTTTGGCAGGCTCAGCACATCGCTTATGAGCAACAATAAAATACCTGATATTAATTCACAAGAATACAAGCTTTTTAAAAGAAATGTAGAAAAAACCTTGCACTTATGAATTTTAACTTGCGTATAATAGGTTGAATATTAATATTTTAAGTGTTTTTTTACAGACCCTAAATAGAAAGTTCTACAAAAATGTATGCCCTACTATAATAAGGATTATATGATTTGTAATAGGATTTTAATTTAAATCATTAATAATTACAAACTCTGTACGTCTGTTCATTTGATGTTCTTCTTCGGTACATTTTACACCATCAGAACACTTATTAACCAATCGACTTTCACCAAAACCTTTGGCTTTTAAGCGGTATGGGTCGATCCCGTGATCAATCAAATATTGCATGGTTGCTTTGGCACGGCGTTGAGATAGTTGTAAATTATAAGCTTTGGTATTACGACTATCGGTATGAGATTCCATGCTTAGTTTAATTTCCGGATACTCTTTCATTAATGCTACAATCTTATCTAATTCTATTGCAGCATCTGGTCTTATGTCTGATTTGTCTAAATCAAAGTATATAGGATTGAGTTTAAGTTTAATCAAATAAACGCGTTGTTTATTAGGTTTAATCCAGTTTAATGTATCTTTACCCAATTTTTGTTTGTAATTATAGCGTTTGGGTAAGTAGTCTTTTTTTCTGAATTCAAATTCATAAAAAACGTCTTTATGACGTCTGTCTAATGGTACTTCAAAATCTAAACATCCGTTTGGTTTGGTGTATTGAATAAATCTTTCATCATGTCCGTTATGACCGTAGATTTTAACTTGCACGCTATCTATTGCTTCTTTAGTTTCATAATCGGCAACACAAACTTTAATTTTTTGTTTTTGTTCTAAGATGATATCTTTTTCAACCTTGGGACTGGTAAGGTCGTATGTATTAAATTTAACAATGGTATCCTTATACCCTTTTCGATGTGCTTTAATTTCATAATTTTTTTCAGGATCTATTAAAAAAGAAAAACGCCCGTCAAATAAGGAGACATTACTGGCTATAAGTTTTCTATCACTATATAATTCCAATTTGGTATTAGGAACTACAAATCCATTATTGTCTTTGGTATGTCCAACAAAATAGATTAATGGTTTTATCTTTTCCGTTGTTTTAAACATATAAATATCATCAGAACCTTGTCCACCTAATCTATTTGATGAAATAAAACCCTCATTATGTTCTTTATTAATATTAAAGGCAAAATCATCTTTTGAACTGTTATAAGGCAATCCCATATTTTTGAGCATAAAAAATTTTCCTTCGATAAAGAATGCCACAAAAATGTCTAAACCGCCCAAACCGGCATGTCCGTCGGACGAGAAAAACAAGTTGCCATATTGATCAATAAAAGGAAAAGTTTCTGTTCCTTCCGTATTGATTTTATTACCTAAATTTTCAGGTTCTCCTAAAGTCCAATCATCTTTGACAGTAACTTTATAAATATCAGATTTTCCTAAAGTACCGGGCATATCAGAAGCAAAATACAAACTATGTCCATCGGGGCTTAGGCTTGGATGTGCGCAATTATACTCATTGCTATCAAAATGCACTTCTTCCGGATTAGACCATGAACCATCTTCTTGTTTAAAACTACGGTAAATTTTCAAGTTATAATCTCTTACTTTATGTTTTTTATGCGGGTTGAGATTGTTACGGGTAAAAAACATAACCGTAAAATCTTTGTTAAAGGTAGGGGAACTTTCATGATAATCGGTGTTTATTTTGGGATCAGTTTTATTGCTTCTAACAAAATCGTCTTGGTTTTGTCGTTTAGCAATTACTAAATCAGTAAAAGGTAAATTATCATAAGAAGAACGTCGTTTACCTTTAGCAATAATATTATTTGTAGTATAAACAATTTTATCATTTTCGTAATAAGTACCACCATATTCGGTAAACTTACTGTTTAATGATAAACCATAGAGTTGGGCTTTAGGTCCATCTCTTTTAACTTTCTCAACAATATCCAGTTCTTTAAAAAATTCTTGAAGACGACTATCACTCATGCCGGATTTTTGCTTGTAAATACTCATCCACTTGATTGATTCATCATACTTTTTATTTTGTCGCAATGTCATGGCATATCTAAAATAATAGATAGGTTCATTATCTGTATCATATACGGCTTTAGCATACCATTTTTCTGCTTCTAAGGGTTGACTGATTTCTTTATAGGCGTCTCCTAATTTTTTATAGATATAAATCGCATCTCGCCGATCGCTTTTAAGTAATCTTTTATAGGCTTTGATTGCTTCTTGATATTTAAAGCGGTCAAATAACCGATCAGCTACTTTTGTTTTTTTTGATTGTCCGAAACCGGCAAAAACAACTAATAAAAAGAATATTATATATATGTGTTTCATTTAAACAAATCATTATGATTAATATGGCAAATTTAATTAAATAAGCTTATTTTAACCTATAATTATTGAAATTATTTGTAATTTTTTGAAAACATTTTGCGTTTTGTGTTTTTTATTGTTATTAAATATAAAAATACAACAATATTTTAGTAATAAAACATTTTCTGCTAGAAAATTAATGAATATTATTAATAACTATAGTTGTTGGATTGGCAAGCTGTTTTGAAATTAGAAATCAAAAATATCCAAACTATTATGATATAAAACACATTCGAGTTCGCCTGAATTCATTTGATAAATTTCACTTAATTTATCCACAATATTTTTGATATATGCCGGTTCATTACGTTTACCACGATAAGGGGTAGGTGCCAACCATGGGGCATCGGTTTCAACTACCAGATGTTGTGGTGGAATTTGGTCTAAAAAACGATCAATTTTTCCGTTTTTAAAAGTTACTACGCCGCCAATGCCTAAATGAAAATTCAAATTGATAGCCCTTCGGGCTTGTTCAAGTGTGCCGGAAAAACAATGAAACACCCCAAACAAGTCAGGTGATTTTTCTTGTTCGATGATTTCAAAGACTTCGTCAAAAGCCTCACGGATATGAATACTAACCGGTAGTTTTTTGGCTTTTGCCCATTGTAGTTGAGTTTGAAAAGCATCTTGCTGCTGCTGTAAAAAAGTTTTATCCCAGTACAAATCAATTCCTATTTCGCCTATACCGTAATATTTGCCATTGTCCAGTTCTTGCTTGATGATTGCCAATTGGTCTTGATAGTCTTCTTTTACCGAAGTAGGATGCAAACCCATTAAAGGAAGCATCTCGTCAGGATAGGCTTTTGCACATTGCTTAAGTGCTGCAATACTGCCGGCATCAATATTGGGTAATACAAATTTTTCAACACCTACATCTTTGGCACGTTGTATCACGGCGTCACGATCTTGGTCAAATTCACTGACAAAAATATGGGTATGGGTATCAACAATCATGGTTTGGTTTTTTGACAAAAATAGATAATTTCATCGAGTTTTCTGTCCTGTAAATTTATCGTATCTTTAAGCCGATAATTTAATAGTTATGCTAAAAAAAATTTTCCTTGTAGTTTTCTTTGCAGGATTTTGGTCTTGTCAGACCTATAAATCAATACAACAACTCGTACAAACTAATCAAACGGTTACACAAATCCGACATAAATTGTTGCCCGATAAGCGCGACCATATTTTCAGATTACAAATGCTGGAACGTAATAAAACAATAACGCTTAAGGGCGCTACGGATTTTCCTGAGTTAAAACAAAAAATTATCCAAAGTTTAACGCAAAAAGGTTATAAGGTAATAGACAGTATGAAACTATTACCGGATGAGAAATTTAAAAACCGTATGGGGATTACCCGCTTATCAGTCGCCAATCTGCGTGCGCAACCCAAACATTCGGCTGAATTGGTAACTCAAACTTTAATGGGAATGCCGGTCAAAATTTATGAAGCACAAAATGGTTTTTATCATGTCAAAACACCGGAAGGTTATTATGCTTGGGTTGATGCGGCGGGGGTTGAAATTGTATCATGTCCGGAATTTGAAAAATGGTTAGCAAAACCAAAAATCATCATAACGGCGGCTTGTGGCAAAGTTTTCAAATCTCCTACTGATACTGTTCCGGTTTCGGATTATGTGTTAAGCGATGTTTTTGCTTTGAAAAAAATACAAAATGACTACGCACTCGTTGAATATCCCGACGGACGAAGCGGTTACATTAAAAAAAATGCTTTTTTAACTTTGAAACAGTTTAAAGAACAGAATCAAATAGTTGATGCAAATGATTTGCTTAACAAGGCTAAACAATATTTGGGTACTCCGTATTTGTGGGGTGGCACATCGACCAAAGGTTTGGATTGTAGCGGATTTACTAAAAATGTTTATGCCCAACTAGGTTACTTGTTGCCGCGAGATGCTTCACAGCAAGCAAAAATAGGACAAGCGGTTCAAATTACATCTGATTTTTCACATTTGATGCCCGGTGATTTATTGTTTTTTGGTCATAAAAAGAATGGTAAGGATAAAATTACGCATGTCGCCATTCATATGGGTAACGGGCGTATTATCCATGCTACCGGTGAAGTCAAAATAGAAAGTTTGAATCAAGCTGATAAGGATTATAATAAAGATAGATATCAAACTTTACTACAAGCTCGTCGCATATTAGGGAAAATTAAGTCTGATTTTACAAAATTTTATACTTTGGATTGCCCGTACTAAATATACATATGTGTTGAGATACTCTTTTAACTTTTTTCAATTCCTTTTCGCAAAATAGTTATACCCAATAATATGATTGGGATACTGAACACCATAAAATAATATCCGGAAGGATCGCGTTCTTTGCCGGAATATAAGATAATTGACAATGTTAAAAAAAGACCAAAAACGCTTATTAATAGTCCCAATATTAAAAATATTATTTTTCTTGCCATTTAGGTGAATAATGTTTTGATAGTAAAAGACCTGGTAGGTTTTAAAAACCTGCCAGGTCTAACTGATTTGAGAATTATTCAATTATTAATTTTCCGGTAGATGTTAACAAGCCGGTTTTAATTTTATACAAATAAAGTCCTTTGGGCAACTGCGGATACCATATTATTTGGTGTTTGCCACTATCTTGATTTTTATTCAAAATTTCAACTTGTTTTTTTCCTTGTAAATTATAAATACTGATGCTTACCGGTTGATCTTGTTTTAGTTTATATTCAAAAATGACATAATCGGTAGCCGGATTGGGATAGCAACGTAGTTGAATGGCTTCGTTTTCATTAATTCCGGAAGTTGATGTCTCAAACGTCAAAGTTTTGGTTTTGGATACATTATTATTATCGGTTACTTTGAAAGTTACCGGCCAAGTATCGATGATATTGGGTGCTGTTCCTTGAAAAATTCCGTCTTTTGAAATAAACATGCCATTGGGATAAGGGTCAGGTTGTAAGGTAAAAGCCAGATTGCTCGGATTATTTGTTCCGGATTGGCTCAATATCAACGAACTACCGTCACCATTGGAAATGCCGGAAGCCCAGTCCAGTCCGGGGGTAATATTATTGCCGTAGAAAAATTTGATTTGACCATCGGGATAAAGGCTAACGGCAACATCGACATTAACAGTGTCATCACCATAGATAGAAGTTTTCCAACGGAATGTGGCATGAGTGGCATCGCCTTCATAAAAAATGCCTTGTCCGTTTGCCGGAAATATTTGAAGGTCAGAAGCAAACACACTGATGATTTTTGTTGATTTGATTGCAGATTCCGTTCTCAAATAGGAAAATCCGGGTTCAAACACAATAGAGCCGTCTGTTAAAACATAAAGTTGGTTATAAAATGCTCCATAGAATGGAAAATCAAAATCTATGCTTTGACTTCCGAAACCGTCATCGTCATTATCTACAGCAATTTGGTTGGATGTTATAGGCGGAAAATTGCTTGTATTGGCTTGTTCTTGATATTGTTGTAAAATATGCCATTCATATTCTGGACTACCGTTTTGAGCCGTCATTGTATGTGTATATGATTGTCCGGGTGTTGCGGTCGGTAGTAGATTTGTCGTGATTTCAGGTGCATCAAAATTGACGGCAGCGTCAATACTCAAAATGGTATCGCTATTATTATTTATAGGAACATTATGTTGAGAACAGGTGTAAACTTGCTGGTTGGCATCGACTATAGCATAATCGACAATATTACCGTTACCGGTTCCGTTAGGGTCATTTTCATTGACAATTAGGTAAAATGTTGCCTGTGAATTAGGTGACGTATAATTTAAAAGTGGCGAAATATCCAATGATATTTCAATTGGTGAATTATCGCCATTTCCTTTCATAGGATAAGGTCCACCTTGTCGGTTAAACAATGGAAAATCAATAGTATGTTCGGGTAAAGCACTGGTAGGATCAGTTGCAATACCGGCTGATATTTTAATCATTTTTCGTTTATTATGTGTCATTTTGACCCGCATAATCAATTGCGGCGTTTGGTCTGATTTAACTCGTAATCCAAAAACACGATTTCCGACAATGCCACCGTTGGGCAAAGTTTCTGCCAAAGTTTTATACATGACATAAGCTTTACCTGAGTTGCCCCATGACGTTCCCCAAGAATTAACCATAATCAAAGCGCCACGTTCCCAGTCACGCATATCGACAACGCCATCATTATTGATGTCGATATTGTTAGTGATTTGTCCGTCATTATTATAATCATAACTAATATTATCGTCCCAGCCTACAAAAGTCATAGCGTGATTGGAAGGATATCCCCAACTTGTAATAATATTGGAACCGGTAATATTAAAGCCCGTATTATAGACACCTGCTGAAAAATTGACAAGACTACCGGTTGAAGCATTTTCCAAATGATCATACAACCAGTGTTTTAATGTCAATAAACCGTCCGGTGTATCCACTTTTATGGCAAAATATTCTTTTACCCGGTTATGCATGGCTGATTCATATTTGCTATAACCGCTCATCCAACCTTGATCACCTAAGGCATCTAATTGGTTTCCATAAGTAGGTAAATTCGGACAACCATCAGCTTTGATAATATCCCAACCATCAGTGTACCACGAGCCGTTGTTGCCATCACCATCATTTAAAAAATTGTAAGTATAATGCGACGGATATTGGTTTTGACTGCTAGATGCAGAAGTATTGCGTTCCCGATTCATCTCATAAGTAAAAGTATAAGCAATACCACTTGATTGGGCGCAACTACCGT
>JALWLE010000077.1 GCA_026996605.1 Flavobacteriales bacterium | reverse complement strand
ATTTCCATCCAAATTGTAGCATATGTTATGGGCGAAAGGCGTAAAGTTCCTCCGTTTTTCATCTTGACTTCAATAGAATCTTTACTTTCCATACGTGGTATTTTAAACAAATTGACTGTTTGATTACCACCATCATCTTCATTGTGTGCCAATAATACCGACTCGTCGTCAGTGGCATATTTACCTGCTAAAACCGTAAAACAATTAAAATTGTCTTGTGCAAAAATCCGAAAAGACAATAAAAAAAGCCCTGCAAGAATAAAAATTCTCATAATATGATAATTTAAAAAAACAAATTTACAAAAACCCGATTACAGACTAAAAAAATACTTACGCAATATGTATATTTAATAATAAAACCATCAGTTCATAAATTGGAGTTATCAAAATCCTGATTACTATCAATCAAATTAATTACATACCGGTTTATATTAAGGTTTTATCCTTAATTTTGCACTTTGAAAAATGACTGTATGCGAAAACAAGAACATAAAATAGAATTAATGGCACCTGCAGGAAGCAGGGAAGCCCTGCAAGCCGCTATTGATAACGGTGCAGATTCTATATATTTCGGTGTAGAGCAGCTCAATATGCGAGCTATGTCAAGTATCAATTTCGAATTGGATGATCTCCCCGAAATCGTTCAACGCTGTAAACAAAACGGTGTCAGATCTTATCTTACCTTAAACACTATTGTTTACGATCATGATTTGTTGATGGCAAAAAAACTGATACAAGCTGCCAAAGACGCCGGAGTAAGTGCCGTGATTGTGGCAGATCAAGCCGTGATGTTCATGGCACGTGAAGCCGGATTAGAAGTCCATATTTCTACCCAGATTAATATAACAAATGTTGAAACTTTAAAGTTTTACAGCACATTTGCCGATACTATGGTTCTCAGCCGTGAGTTAAGTTTGAGACAAGTTAAACATATAACGGAACAAATAGAAAAACAACAAATTAAAGGACCGTCCGGACGCTTGATTGAAATTGAAATTTTTGGACATGGTGCTTTATGTATGGCTATTTCGGGCAAATGTCATATGAGTTTACATACCTACAATTCGTCTGCTAACAGGGGGGCTTGTAAACAAAATTGTCGCAAACCCTATATTGTTATTGACAAAGAATCGGGGATTGAATTGGAAATTGACAACGAATATATTATGTCGCCTAAAGATTTAATGGTACTGGATTTTTTAGACCAAGTCAAAGATGCCGGCGTTAAAGTCCTGAAAATTGAAGGCCGCGGACGGGCACCCGAATATGTAGCAACTACCGTCAAAGTTTATCGAGAAGCGATTGATGCGTTATACAATAATAGTTTTACACCCGAACGGATTGAAAAATGGGTCGAACAACTGGCTACCGTTTACAACCGTGGATTTTGGAGCGGCTATTATCTCGGTAAAAAATTGGGTGAATGGACTACACCCGGTTCACATGCCACACAAAAAAAAATCTACATCGGTAAAGGATGGCATTATTATCCCAAAGCTAAAGTAGCAGAATTTAAAATTGAAGCATTTGACTTGAAACAAGGCGATAAAATCTTGATTACCGGACCGACTACCGGTGTGATTGAAACCATAGTTGACCAGATGTATGTCAATGACCAACCCGGTTCACAGGCGCAAAAGGGAGATATCATCTCTATCAAAATTGATAAAAAAATTCGGCTTGCCGATAAATTATACAAGTTGGTTAAGAACGAAATTTGATAAGTCTCATAAAAAAATAAAAAGGATGCTTATGTGCATCCCTTTTTATTTAAACTCGGCTTTATTAAAACGGTAAATCATCAGCTCCCGGATCTTCATCAAAACTATCAGCCGGTTCAAAACCGTCATTGACCGGAGGCGGTACATCTTGAGGTGCTTCAGTATTAAGTTTAGTAATTCGCCAACCTTGAATCGAATTAAAATATTTGGTTTCACCCTGTGGGCTTATCCACTCACGTCCACGTAAATTAATACTGACTTCTACTTCATCACCTACCTTATAATTGTCAAGCATTTCCGTTTTATCTTGTATAAATTCAATATTGATAAATTGCGGGTATTGTTCATCGGTCGTAACGACCATTTCTCTTTTTCTGAAACCGTTACTACCATAAGTTTTGGTTTCGGTGATCAATTTAATTTTTCCTTTTACTTCCATAATTATTATTATTTAATATATTTCTTGGGTAATGATTCATGCGATATAGCTCCATGTCTTTTAAGCTTTTTACTTCCTTCAAAATAATTGTAAGTCATAACCAAAAACAACAAATATAATGCAGCTGAACTACCAATAATCACATCATAATATGCTTGAGATGTCAAAGCTATTCTTATAAAAATAGTTGCCAGAATAAATGCTGAATATCGATACATCGTGCGATAATCCAAAGCATATCTTATGGTAATCAACAAGATTAAAATGTCGCTAAAAATTAAAATACTAAAAAAAGTATGAAAAGAAGCAACATAGATACTATTGACAATTAGATTGTTAAAGTCACTGAATACTATATATAAAAATGATATTAGTAACAGTAATGAAATACCACGTTTGAACCGCACAAAATTACGTTGTGCCCGCTCAGTATGACAGATGATGATATGTCGTTGTTTTTTATAAACAATTCCTATAATAAAGTATATGAATAAAGACGAAGCCCCGTAAACAAACATGTGTTCTACAGGTTTGACCATTTCGTGCCAGTCAAGCGAATGAACGTTAGAAAACTCTTGAAAACCATGTCGTAAAAAAATTAAAGATAATAATTCGAACTGTTTGGTAACCGATTTGGCAACTGACTTTGGTAAGACAAAAATCATTGAAATAATTTCGATTAACAGCAACATGGTAAACGATACCTCGATGCTAAAAAAAGGATTTTCAAAAGCTTTTAAAAGTCCTCTTGCAGGCAAAATTTGATTTTTTATTAAAAAAAACAAAATCAATGAAACTAAAAAAACAGACACCAAAAAGTTACTGATAACACGGTGCATACGCTCAGTTTCCCAAATATTTTTGATTTTGAGATAAAGATTTTCACCAAAAGTGAGAATTTTGTCAATCATAATAAGCTTGCAATTGTTTATTTTTTTATTTTATCCGAAATGTTCAAAAAATATGAATATAAAAGATTTTGTTGGTTTCTGTTTGCAAAGATAATCGAAAAATAGACGTTATAACAAAAATTACGTATAACAATTTTTTAGCAGATTTAATTAACAAATGTAACTTTTGTGTTAAAAAATTCAATATTACAATTTTACTAATAAAATATTAGTGAAATTACTTTTAATTCATTAACATTTATCTTTTTGTAAAAAATCTTATATTTTAATTATTTTTTGTTTATAACAAAAGCTACTTATATGTGGAATTTTTTTAAAAAAGAACCTAAGAAACCCATAAAAAAAAAGCCTGTTAAAAAAGGACAAAAAAAGCCTGCGACTAAAAAGAAACCGGCTTCAGATCCATTAGATATACTTGATAGAACTTTAGATAAAAAGCTTAATGAAATACAGGAACATAAAATACAGTTTGATAATAAGAAACAAATAGTACAAAAAAATGATAAAGAACAATTAAATTCCGAAAAAAAAACACATATTAATAAACCTGCTGACATAAATTTTATACAAAAAACTCAAAAAATCTCTGAAGATATACATATTTCCGTCACGTCCAAACCCAACAAAACTCTTCAAGATAATTATACTCACTTTGTCCAAGTTTTAAGCAACACTATTAAAGACATTGAAAAAGGTATTTTGTTTGCTGGAGTGACAGATATAAGAAACCATCAAGTATTATTTCAAACTTATACACATAGATATGACTTGTCGATTATAGGTAACTTTATAAACCAATATTTAGATTTAACCGAAAAACAAGGAGTAAAAGAAACCTTCCTACTGATAAATTTGACAGAAAATGCATTTTTATACTTACAAATTTTTGAGCAACATTATTATACCTTATTGCTTGATAAAAATGAATTATCATTGGGACATGTTCTAAATATTTTAAAACCGGAATTAATAAAAAATTACCATAAAACTTTAAATAATTAAAATAACCTAAAATTAATATAATATGAATGTAAAAAAGTTAAAAGAAGCGGTAAATGTACTTAATGAAAGTTTAGATGGAGCATTAATCTCATCTGACATTTGGAGTTCCGGAACGGGAACAGCCATAGCCGGTTATAATCAAAATCCGCAAGCGACGGCTTTATTTGACAAAGTAACCGACTACATGCATAAAGCTTTAAAGGGTGCAGGTTTTCCGGGAATCAAAGATTTTTATCTTTTGGAAATGGAAAATGATATGATGGTTGTTGTGTTACAATTTAAAGAACAAGGATATCAATGGGGAATGTTAGTAGATGGAAAAAAGGTTAATCTCGGCATGTTATTAAATATTTCCGTACCGGCTGCCCGTAAAGCATTTTTAGAAGCTTATAATGATTAGTTTTTTCATATTGATGTAAACAAAAAGCGCCCACGACTTAAGTCGTGGGCGCTTTTTGTTTATGTTTTTAAAATTTTATTTCCGAATTATCCGGTGCAAAATATTTGTATTCCAAATATTTGAACGAATCACGCGGTTGCACTTTTATTTTGGCTTTATATCGCCACTGCCATTTACGTCTAATAGACCAAAATCCTTTAGTCAAATAAGCGGCAATAAAAGGATGCACATGCAAATGAATATTTTTGTGACCTTTATCTACCAAACGTTTAATATCTTCTTCAAATCGGGATATTAAAGTTATGGGTGCGTCTGTCTCGCCTTTATGAACCAAACTCGGATTTTTTTCTTTAGTATTAATATTTCGTTCCGGTCTGAATCGTTGTCGGGTGATTTGCATCAACCCAAAGCGTGATAAAGGTAAAATTTTATGTTTGGCACGGTCATCAGCCATTAC
Organism: Flavobacteriales bacterium; assembly: GCA_026996605.1. Lineage (GTDB taxonomy): Bacteria > Bacteroidota > Bacteroidia > Flavobacteriales > Flavobacteriaceae > WGBX01. Next base: position 10,204 of record JALWLE010000077.1, on the reverse strand, counting down.
ATTCTTCATATGTTCATAGAGCTTTTTTCTATTTTCGACATTTTTCATATCGATAAAATCGACTACAATAATGCCACCCATATCTCGTAAACGTAATTGTCTGGCTATTTCACTTGCCGCTTTCAGATTCACTTGCAAAGAATTTTCTTCTTGTGATTGCGTTTTATCCGAAGCATTACCGCTGTTAACATCAACAACATGCATGGCTTCAGTATGTTCGATAATCAAATAGGCTCCTTTATCCATCATAACCGTTTTACCGAATGATGATTTGATTTGGCGTTCAATACCGTATTTTTCAAATATCGGCGTAGGCGAATCATGTAGTTTAACGATAGATTCCAAATCAGGGGCTATTTGTTTGATAAAATCCAAAATTTCGAGATATAACAATTCATCATCTACGACTATTTTGGTAAATGAATCATTTAGAATATCACGCAACATGGTTGTAACCCTATTTACTTCACCGTACACGCGTTGCGGCGGATGGGCATTTTGAATTTTTTGTGACAAAACCTGCCATTTATTAAGTAGATTTTGTAAGTCTTTATCCAGATCCGCTACTTTTTTTTCATTGGCGGCTGTTCTAATAATTACACCGAAATTTTTCGGTTTGATACTTTGAACCAGCCGTTTAAGACGATTCCTTTCTGCTTCATTAGCAATTTTTTGCGAGACGGAAACTTTATCATAAAACGGGACAAGAATCAGGTAGCGACCGGCTAAGGATAATTCGGAAGTCAATCGCGGTCCTTTAGTTGAAATAGGTTCTTTAAGAATTTGAACCAAGATGCTTTGTTTGGCTTTTAAAACATCTTTGATATTACCTGATTTGTCAATATCGGGTTCTCTGTCAAAGTTTTTCAGAGAATAATCCTTTAACTTACCCGATTGAATTTGTTTAGTGTATTTAACAAGCGATTTTATTTGCGGACCTAAATCGTGATAGTGTAAAAATCCGTCTTTTTGGGCGCCTACATTAACAAAAGCGGCATTTAATCCCGGAATAACCTTGTTAATTTTACCCATATAAACATCGCCGACATTAAATTTGTTAGAGGTTTCTTCTTTATGAAGTTCAGTGAGTTTACCGTCTTTTAATAAAGCAAAATCAATAGCGGAAGGACTAGACCGAATGATTAATTCTGTATCCATTCCTTCTGTTTTTTTTTATGCAGACACGGTCTGCGGTTAATATGTCAATGATCGATTATAACGATTACAATCGTTGAGTAAAAGAAAAAGTAGGTTAACCTACTTTTTCTTTTTGTGTCTATTTGCTCTACTTCTTTTTTTACGCTTGTGAGTGGCAATTTTTTTTCTTTTTCTTTTCTTTCCGCTTGGCATAGTTCTTAAGGTTTTACGTTATCTTTTACTTTATTTACAAAAGTTTTACTGGGTTTAAAAGCCGGAATGTAATGAGCCGGAATTTTGATAGAAGTATTTTTTGAAATATTTCTACCTATTTTTTCAGCTCGATACTTGTTAATAAAGCTTCCAAAGCCCCTTAAATAAACATTTTCGCCGGAAGCTAAACTATCTTTAACTTCATCCATAAAATGTTCCACAACTGTTAAGACATCTTTTTTATCTAATCCTGTCTTAACAGCAATTTTGGCTACAATTTCTGCTTTTGTCATATCTTTTTATTTAATGTTATTCTTTACTTTTTAAAATGCGTGCAAATATAATACATATTATTGAATTGTAAAACACTGAATTACATTTTTTTACAAAAAATTTATTATTCAAAGGTTTCGTGTTTTCAATCTAATATACTACAACTTAAGAATAAAGTTCAAGTCATTGAAGGTTCATGAGTTTTTAACAATATGTTTCATTGTATTTTAAAACTTTCTCTTATAACTAAACCGTCCGTTTTTCCGCAAGTTTTGCTCAGAAAATTAGGTTCTGTGTTGTTCTGTATGGGTAATAATAAATTAGGATCAAGAATTATAAAATCATGGCGATTATCTTTTTAAATAATTTCACCCCTATGAGGTTTTGGTTCTTGATGATATAAATTTTCTATAATTATGCCCCCCCGACGGACATAATTATTTGAGATATTATATTACCCACTTAAATCGATATAGCCCCGAAAATTATTAAATTATTCCATAAGTGAATTAATTGACTTATAAAATTAACAATTTACTTAATATACATTTTAAAACAACACTTGCTTTTTTCATATATTGTTGAGTTACAAATTTTTACAAAAAAAAACTACTTAATTAATTGTTTTTTTTATTTTAACATTTTTTTATATCTTTGTGCCAAGTTGGGAATAAGCCGAAATCCCAATTAAAAATAAAAAGTAGGCACTAATTAAAAAATTATTAACTTAAATCTTATTATTATGAAAAAAGGATTAATTTTTATGTTATTTGCATTATTTGCAATGTCTAACGTCAAGGCTCAAACTTCAATAGGTGGAGGTTTGGCCGTATGGGATGACCTAGGTGTAGAAGTAAAAGCCAATTTTGGCATAAATGAACAGCTCAGTATTTCACCTTCTTTTGATTATTTGTTTGCTGACGAAGGTTCTCATTTTATTGTAAATACTGATGTACATTACAATTTGGGAGACCCGGATGCATTAAATTTTTATCCATTGGCAGGTTTAAATTACACCTACTATTCATTTGACATTCCTTCCTATACTATTAATGGTCAGACTTTTGGTGGAGGTAGTGTTAGCGATGGTGGTATTGGTTTTAATTTAGGTTTTGGATCGACTTATTCAGTTTCTGATTCAATGAAATTATATGGTGAGGTTAAATTTTTGAGTAACGACTATATGGCTAATGATATAGGCGCATCTTTTGGTATTTTATTTTCTCTATAAAATAAGTCAACTAAATATTATATAAAGCTGCCCAATGGGCGGCTTTTTTAATGAATTAGTTCTATAAAATCTTCATATAAAAATCCCTTCTGAACCAAATACCGGATTGTTTTTTGTTTGGTTTGGTAAGACTTATTATCCGGTAAACTCTTTTTTTTCTTTTCGATTAAATCTTTAATCGTTTGTTGATAGTCGGCATCGTCAATTTCGGTTAAAGCTGTTGTAATTAGATTGGGGTGTATTTGATGTTGTTTTAATCCTTTGATAATCTTAAGTTTTCCCCATTGGTTTTGATAAAATTTTCCCCGCACATAAGCGCGTGCAAAACGTTCTTCATTCAAAAAACCTTCTTGAATTAAAAACAGCATAATGGCATCAATAGCTTCCGGGATCATGCCCATGTCCCGTAGTTTTTTTTCAACTTGATAATGCGACCGCTCTTGATAGGCACAATACCGTGCCATTTTTTGCTTGACTTCATCTATGCTGTAATAAGCCATTATTGTACTATTTTTATTAGACCTGCCAGGTTTTCAAAACCTGGTAGGTCTTTTAATAATCTAAATCATTCTTTTTTCTTTCTTTTACCAAAATATTCAACGTTTTTTTTCAACATAGGAATAACATACGACACATTCGTGTATTAGTAGAAAAAAGATTTTAAAAATTATTTATAAGGTATAAGTAATGATTTCAAAATCATAATTATTTCTCTCGTTTTTCTTAAACTGTTGTTTTTCAACAACTTTCCATTGCTTCCAATCTATATCAGGCATAAATGTGTCCGCTTTGCCATCATAATCAACATGGGTTATAATCAGCTTGTCCACTATATCTAAACTTTGCCGGTAAATACTCGCCCCACCGATGATAAATATTTCTTTGCCGGTTAAAGCGGCTTTTTTAATGGCTTGTTCCAAATTTTTTACAGCACAAACATTATATGCAATAACATTTTCAGGTTTGGAAGTAATGACAAAGTTCAGACGATTGGGAAGCGCTTTGCCAATACTGTCAAAGGTCTTTCGCCCCATGATAACCGGATGTCCGGTGGTGAGTTTTTTAAAATTTTTCAAATCATCGGACAGATGCCACGGCATGGTACCGTTTAGCCCGATTTGATTTTGACGCCCCATAGCTACAATGATGCTGATATTTTGTTTTGTTGATTGCTGCATTCTTAAAATTTTGATTCTATAGCAAATTTAGTGATTATTGCCTTTTTATTGAGGAAATGAGTATTTTTTTCATTTCAGATTATTTTGAACCACATAAGGCACATAAGTTCATATAAGTATTCTTTCTTTTGTATCCTTATGTGTCTTATGTGGTTTTTGTTCATTTCAGATTCATTTGTTGAGTACCACTTGTTAATTTTCAATTAAATCTTTTATCCTGCCTTTTTAAAATTTCATTAAATATCAGCTAAATATTTGCATTTTTTTAATTTATTATAGCATATTGCTTTCTTAAAATAATTTATTCGTAAATATAGAATGGCTTTCATCAAAAACTTATATATTAGCTTTTATTTTGTCATATTTTGAATGTTTTTTAAATCATTTTTTCGATAAAACCCATTTTTTTCTCAAACTCGAATAAAAACTATTATGTATATGAAACTAAAAATTATCACTATCATCGGCTTATTACTTCCGGCTTTAAATTTTGCACAAGAAGCCACCAAAAAAGGCATTGATCAACGCATTGAAGAAATGTTTAAACCCGTTTCCGACTTTTGGACGGGTTTGGTGTTTACTAAAATTCATATTGCCGGATACGGCATCCCTATCGTGTTGATTTTATTGATATTAGGCGCAGCTTATTTTACATTTTACTTTCGTATTCCGCAGTTTAAATTATTTAAAACAGCTATAAAAGTAGTTGCCGGTAAATATGATGATCTTGACCATCATGGAGCTAATACTTTGGCTGGTGATCCTACTCCTAATGATGATGATGATATTCCAGAAACTATTGCCGTTGAAGGACATCACGGTGAGGTCTCACATTTTCAAGCACTATCGGCAGCTTTATCAGCAACGGTAGGACTAGGGAATATTGCCGGAGTAGCAGTGGCTATTGCTATCGGTGGTCCGGGAGCAACTTTTTGGATGATACTTGCCGGATTGCTGGGTATGGCTTCCAAATTTACCGAATGTACGCTCGGCGTCAAATACCGAGACATCGGCGAAGATGGTACGGTTTACGGTGGACCGATGTATTACTTAAAAAAAGGCTTTGCCGAAATGGGCAAGGGAACTTTCGGAAAATTTTTAGCCGTCTTTTTTGCTATTATGGTGGTCGGCGGTTCGTTTGGTGGCGGTAATATGTTCCAAGCCAATCAAGCAGCAGCGCAGTTTAAAAAATTATTTGAGATTACACATCCTAATGCCGGTTCATACTTTGGGATTGTATTAGCCATTATTGTTGGGATAGTCATCATCGGTGGCATTAAACGTATTGGTAAAGTAGCTGAAAGAATTGTGCCGTTTATGGCGGTTTTATATGTAGGAGCAGCTATCATCATTTTGGTTTTAAATATCGGTTTATTACCGGAAGCTTTTAAGCAAATCATAACCCAAGCTTTTACACCGGCAGCCGGTTTAGGAGGTTTTATGGGGGTGTTGATACAAGGTTTTCGTAGAGGCACCTTCTCTAACGAAGCCGGTGTCGGGTCGGCGGCTATTGCACACTCTGCCGTAAAAACCAAATATCCGGCAAGTGAAGGCATCGTTGCTTTACTCGAACCGTTTATTGATACGGTAGTCATCTGTACCATGACAGCTTTGGTGTTGATTATCACCAATTTAAAATATGGCTTATTCAACTATGGTGATGGCTCGTTAGACGGCAAAGGCGTTGAATTAACCGCAACGGCTTTTGATTCGGTGATTCCGCACTTTTCTATTATTTTGACCATTGCGGTTATTTTGTTTGCTTTTTCAACTATGTTATCTTGGTCTTATTACGGCTTACAAGGTTGGAAATTTGTCTTCGGTCGCAGTAAAACCGCTGATTTGGTTTATAAATTATTATTCTTGTTTTTTGTATTTGTCGGTTCATCGGTCAAATTGGGTTCTGTTCTAAACTTTTCAGATGCCATGATTTTTGCCATGGTCTTTCCCAATGTTATCGGTTTGGTCTTTTTAGCCCCTAAAGTCAGAGAAGAATTAAAAAAATATTTAAAGGCGATTAAAGAGAAGAAGTTAGAGCATTAGTGGAAAGTAAATATGAGAAATATCCCAAGTGCGTCTGATGTGAAAAGTACGATTTAATTGAAAATTGAGAATGGATAATTAGATTTCTCACTATGTTCGAAATGACAGAGGTTATCATTCCGACAGGGTGACGAAGGAGCGACAAGAGGCATCTTAAATAACCAAATAAACAGATCATCAAATAACCATAAATAAAATGAACCTACTGTACTTCTTGCCGGATTTTAACCGTTCGCAACGCTGGGGTATTTTGCTGCTTTTAAGTATTATTTTTTTAGGACAAATTGGCATTTGGTCATTTAACAACATCGATTCGGTTTCTAATGAGTCGCCCGAAATTCCAAAGGATTTACAACAACAATATGATTCTTTAAAAAAGCTGGCTTTACAAAAACGACAGCCTAAAATTTATCCGTTTAATCCCAATTATTTAACCGATTACAAGGGGTATTTTTTAGGACTGACACCACAGCAAATTGATAAAGTATCGGCATTTAGACAAACAGGACGATATTTTCAATCTAAACAAGAATTTAAACAAGTTGCCGGATTGTCCGATTCGTTGTTTCAAAAACTATCGCCATACATCAATATTCCGGAATATAAATTTAAGAATAACACACATCAACACAACCATAAACAGCTGACAACCAATGATATGAATCTGGCAACAGCCAAAGATTTACAAAGTATTAACGGCATAGGTCCGGTACTTTCTAAAAGGATTGTCAAATACCGAAAAGCCATAGGCGGCTTTAAAGACTGGTCTCAATTACAAAAAGTTTACGGATTAAAACCGGAAGTTATTACCAAAATCCAACAAAAATTTGTTTTAAAACCAAACACAAAACTAATTGAAAAGCCTGTTGTCAAAAAACCCATCAACACGGCAACAGCAGACGATTTACAACAAATTTACGGGATAGGTGAAAAGTTAGCCCGTCGAATTATCAAATACCGTGAATCCATAGGTGGATTTACCATAAAGGAACAAGTTAATGCCGTTTACGGACTTCGTCCGGAAACCATAGAACAGCTTTGGAACAGTTTCAAAATTGCACATCCTGCAGAAATTCACTTAAAAATTGATTTAAATGATGCCAATATCAAAGAACTGGCAAAAAATCCGTATATTTCATACCAATTGGCAAAAAAAATCGTTTCGTATAGGACTTTACACGGCGCTTTTCATAATTTTGCCGATTTATTAAAAGTGCCGGATTATCCGGCTGATAAACACAAACTAATATCACTCTATTTAAAACTATAAAATGATGATGAATTTTGAATTAACAGAAGAACAAAAACATATTGCACAAGCGGTTAAAGACTTTAATAAACAACACATTGCCCCATATTATATGGAGTGGGATGAAAAACAAATTTTTCCCATTGAGTTGTTTCATAAGCTAGGTGAGCTGGGTTTTATGGGTATTGTTATACCCGAAAAATACGGTGGTTCTGGTTTGTCATATCAAGACTATGTAACTATCATTGACGAATTGTCACAGCAAGACCCTTCGATAGGACTTTCTGTAGCAGCGCATAACTCGTTGTGTACCAACCATATTTACGAGTTTGGTAATGAACAGCAACGTATGCGATGGTTGCCCAAACTGGCATCAGGTGAGTGGATTGGTGCTTGGGGCTTGACTGAACACAATACCGGATCAGATGCCGGCAGTATGAGTACAACGGCTGTTGAAGATGGTGATTATTATGTCTTAAACGGTGCAAAAAATTTCATCACGCATGGTATTAGTGGCAATGTCGCGGTAGTTTTGGCACGAACAGGCGAAAAAGGTGCGCGCCGCAATGCCACGGCATTTGTGGTAGAACGTGGCACTCCCGGATTTTCAGCCGGCAAAAAAGAAAATAAACTGGGCATGCGTGCCAGCGAAACCGCCGAAATGATTTTTGACAACTGTCGGGTGCCGAAAGAAAATATTTTGGGAGAAGTCGGGGACGGATTTGTACAAGCCCTTAAAATATTGGATGGCGGTCGTATTTCTATCGGGTCCAATGCTTTGGGAATAGCTAAAGGTGCCTATAAAGCCGCTTTAAAATATGCCAAAGAACGGGAACAGTTTGGAAGACCAATTAGCCAGTTTCAAGCCATTGCTTTCAAATTGGCAGATATGGCTACGGAAATTGAAGCATCGGAATTATTGATTCGCAAAGCCGCATATTTAAAAGACACCAAACAAAACCTGACCAAACTAGGTGCTATGGCAAAAATGTATGCTTCGGAAGTCAGTGTCAAAGTATCGACCGAAGCCGTACAAATACATGGTGGTTACGGTTATACCAAAGATTTTCCGGTTGAAAAATTTTATCGCGACAGCAAGTTAACGACTATTGGCGAAGGAACCACTGAAATTCAAAAATTGGTTATTTCCAGACAAATTTTAAAATAAATGACAGATTACCAGATACGACCGGCAACTGAACAAGATTTTGAAGCCATTTTAGGATTGATAAAAGAATTGGCGTTGTTTGAAAAAGCACCGGAAAAAGTTACCAATACGGTCGAACAAATGAAAGCGGAACAAGCGCATTTTCAGGCTTGGGTAGCCGAGAAACCGGATGGTGAAATCATCGGTTTCGCACTATTTTATTTTGTATATTACACATGGGTTGGCAAGTCCTTATATCTCGATGATTTGTATGTTAAAGAAACATACCGCGGACATAAAATCGGCTCAAAACTACTCGATAAAATTATAGAAATAGGACGCCTAAACAACTGCAAGCGTATCCGTTGGCAGGTTCTGAGTTGGAACAAACCCGCCATAGATTTTTATAAAAAAATCGGTGCCGATTTAGATGACGAATGGATCAATTGCGACTTGGAATAAAATTTGTATTATTTTTTTACCATAACAATTAACTTTAAAAAACAATATCAAATGAAATTCAAATTTTTATTATTTATTTTAATTATTTGGCAAACAGGAATAAGCCAGGTTGGGGTAGGAACCGGTTTTGTAGGTAAACAAAAAAGATTAGGTAAAAAACACCAAGCATATGTAAAACAAAAATTAGAAGACTTTAAAAAAACCAAAACCATTTTTGTCCTATCTGATGTTTATGATAAAGCGACTTATGATAGTATATTAAAAGCAAGCTGGCATGTCACGCCATTTGAGGTTGTAAAACAAAAAGATTTCAACTTTAACGACTATGCCGGCAATCAATATTCTTATGCATTTTTAGATTGGGAAAAAGCAATTTTTATGAAAAACAATCAGCCTACCGGTAGTGCGATAGTACGTGTATATATAGAAATATTTATGTATGATTTTAACAATATCAAAAAACAGTTATCAAAATTATCAAAGAAAAGGAGAGCTAAAAAAATAGGAGATATTTTTGAACAAAACAAAAAGCTCGTTGCCCGCTTTTTCTTATATCCAACCGGAGATTTTGCTAGTTTTATGGTAAAAAATGACTCAAGTGAAAATAATGATGTAAATAAAAAACTATATAATGAAGATGTTCTTTATAATTATAAACCCGGTTTTTTAAAAAATTATTTTCAAAAGGTCGATAACTTAATTCAAAAAAATCAGGTTTATTGGATGTATGTAAAAAATCCGGAATATTTACCGGAACTCAAAAACCTAAAGAAAAAAACTTTATATGTTCCTGATTTTGTTGTAAGAGAATTTAATGGTCTTGAAAGAGAAAAAAAAACAAGCAAAAAATTTTTGGATAAAATATTTAAAAACTATGATTATAAATACCAAATGATTAGTTCCGATGAATTGAATAAAAAAATTATGAACAATGAGCCTATTTATTATTTAATGTATGTAAGGGTAAGTTCAGAGCGTTTTGTTTCAGTTGTAAATGCTCAAACCGGCGAAATTGTTTACAGAGCTTATCATAAGTTTGGATATGTATTAAAATCAAAACATATCAGTAAATTGAATAAAGCCATTCAAAAAGCGGAAAAAAAATAATCGGCAAAAACCGTTTTTCAAAAAAATGTGTATCTTTGCCACTCATAATTAAGTATTAACCAACAAAAAGAGGTGTAAAACTATGTTGATCATACCTGTAAAAGAAGGAGAGTCTATTGACAGAGCTTTGAAACGTTTCAAACGTAAATTTGACCAAACCAAAA
>JALWLE010000076.1 GCA_026996605.1 Flavobacteriales bacterium | reverse complement strand
CCGTCAGTCGCTTGGTCGGTGCGCCTCCGGGATATGTCGGCTATGACGAAGGTGGTCAATTGACCGAAGCTGTGCGTCGTAAACCTTATCAAGTCATTTTGCTCGATGAGATAGAAAAAGCGCATCCAGATACGTTCAATATCTTGTTACAAATGCTCGACGAAGGACGTTTGACCGACAACAAAGGACGTACGGCAGACTTTAAAAACACGATTATCATCATGACATCTAATATGGGTGCCGATAAAATTCAACAAGCCTTTGAAAATGCCAAAACACCCGAAGAACGTGAAAAAGCTGCCGAAAAAGCCAAAGAAGAAGTTTTGCAAGAATTGAAAAGACGTGTGCGTCCGGAATTTTTGAACCGAATAGACGAAATCTTGATGTTTAAACCTTTGTCACGAGATGAAGTCAAAGACATTGTTAGAATTCAGCTCAACAAAGTGAAAAAAATGTTGAAAGAACAAAATATTGATGTGGAATTCACCGAAAAAGCAGTTGAATATTTGGCTGACAAAGGCTTTGATCCCGAATTTGGCGCCCGTCCGATTAAACGGGTGATTCAAAGAGATATTTTAAACAACTTGTCCAAAGACATATTAGCCGGCAAAATCAATACCGGATCAACCATAATCGTAGATTATGAAAACGGACAAATTGTCTTTAAAAATAAATCATAGCTTAACATAATTAATTATAAGAGAATACGCTCTGAACAAATCAGAGCGTATTTTTTTTTATTAAAAGGTGTCAAAAATCATTGACAACGGGATTTATTTTTATTAAATTAATATAACCAACTTAAAATCATTAATAAAATGAAAACAATAATATTTTTATTAAGTTTATTTTGGGGACAAACATTAATAGCACAACAAATTGCCCGTACCCAATTACTACCACATTTAAAAAACAGTCGGCAATTAGACAGACACAATTTAAGGCAAAATTTGAGACAAAACCCAAATGTAATTAAACAAAGTTTAGATAGTATCATTTACCAAGACTGGTACGATACCTCTAACTTGTGGCAAAACTCAAGAAAAACACTTTTTGAATATGACAATTTCGGGCGTATAACAACTATTACTGAGTTTATTTGGGACGATAATAACCAAGTATTTAAAAACTTTGATAAAATGAATTATCAATATAATACTGACGGGGATATGATTCAGTTTATAGAACAAGAATGGAGTCAAACGCATCAAGATTGGATAAATGACCAAAAAGTTGATTATCAATACAATAATCATTTTTTGGTTGAAAAAAACTTTTCTCAATGGGATGACAATTCATCAACTTGGGAATTAAGTTTTAAATATGAATATACTTATGATAACAATGGAAACCTTGTTTCTAGAATAATGTATGGCAACACGGTTCATCGTCCAAGGGTACGTAATATGAATTCTTTACAACCACAACACAAAACAACCTATACCTATGATAACTTACAAAACTTAATAGAAAAAACAAATTATAATTGGGATATAAATAGTCAAGATTGGCAGCTTGAATCTAAAAATATTTATAATTATACCAACAATCTATTGTCTGAAGCGATATATTATGTTTGGAACGATATTAATCAATCATGGGCTAATCAGATTAAAAGGCTATATTCTTATAACACTAATAATTTATTAACGGAATTGATTATTAAAGAATGGGACGAAAATACCTCTCAATGGGTTAATAGTGAGCAGTGGATATATTATTTTGATTCTGATGATAACTTAATACAAGAAATTTACAAGTCATGGAGTAATAATACATGGATAAATGAAGATCGTTACGATTATACTTATGATAATTCATATGTATATGACGATTTAATTTTACCGAAATATTATTGGGACGATAATATAGAGGATTATATGCAATCTGTTTTTACTCACAAATTAATTAATGGTATAGGTTGGACTTGGGATACAACTACAAATTCTTGGAAAAAAGATATGAAATATGACTTATATTTTAATCCTAGAAATATTTCCGGTATAAACAACAATAATTTGACCAATATCAAAATTTATCCTAATCCTGTGAATAACCTGTTAGTTTTGAATTTTGATAAAAAAATAAATGGAAGATTTGAGTTATATAATTTAACCGGACAAAAATTATTATCACAACCAATCCAATCTGCCAAACAAACTATCAATTTACAACAGACACCATCAGGTATTTATTTGTATCGAATTAAAAATAATAAAGGACAACTCGTAGGTAAGCTTATAAAAAAATAAATTTTGTTTAACCAACATATCTTCGTATCTTGTTGAGCATTAACTTTTAAAACTCACTGTCATGAAAAAAATTTTGTTATTTACCGGCGATTTTGCCGAGGATTATGAAACTATGGTACCATTTCAAATACTGCAAATGGTAGGTTACGATGTGCATGCAGTTTGTCCGGATAAAAAAGCCGGAGACACGGTCAAAACAGCCATACATGATTTTGAAGGCGACCAAACTTACAGCGAAAAGGTCGGACATAATTTTACCATAAATTATGATTTTGACAAGGTCAATCTCGATGATTATGCCGGTTTGGTGATTGCCGGTGGACGCGCACCGGAATATTTGCGTTTGAACCCGAAAGTTTTAGAAATGGTGCGTCACTTTTTTGACCACAACAAACCTGTAGCGGCTATTTGCCACGGGGCGCAGATATTAAGCGCCGCCGGAGTTCTCAAAGGACGTAAACTGACGGCTTACCCGGCTGTCGGTCCCGAAGTCAGTTTAGCCGGTGCCGAATATCAAAATATTCCTGTTGACCAAGCTTATGTCGATGGTAATCTGGTTTCATCACCTGCTTGGCCAGGACATCCGGCATTTATGCGTGAATTCATCAAATTATTAGGTGTTAAATTAGATGTTTAATTTCCATTTAACCATTAAAATTACTAAGGCTGTCTCAAAAGTATTAGAGACAGCTCTTTTTTATTAAACAGATTGTGTACACTCAAGTTTAATAACACTATCATCTTTTGATATTGCAATTTTGTCCCGATACCGGTATTGACTAATGTATAAGCCGGATAAATAGCTTCATTCGGATTGCTGCGAGCCTTAAAAGTCCGGTTTAGTTCGGTAAACCAAAAGTATTTTTACCAAATTTTATGTGGAATTTTATTGGCTATTCTAATTTCATTTTTCCATTGGTCGGCAGGTATTAAAGGTAAATATTTACCATCCTGTTTTTTACCGGTAACCGTTTCAAAACTACTCTTGATATGTAATCAATCCCAAGGATGCGGATGAAAATGCAAACCGGCTTCGCCACCATATAAAAAAGCGTTATTTTGCTGATAAACATAGACAGGCAACATATTTAGCGACTGAAAAGTCGGTTGTAAATAAAAAACAGCCGCCCTATAAGGCGACTGTTAAAATTCTACTGATACTAAACTTATCTTCTATTTTTACGTTTGTATTCGTAATCTTTACGTTCAAGTTCGTATTGTCGTTTAACGGCTTTTTTAAACTCGCTAAATAAATTGCGAAGCGCTTTTAAAACATCTTTATCTTCCTCGGCAATCAGCACTTTCTTGCTTTTTAAGTCGATAGATGCACTTACCGTATAGGTTTTTGCCGATTTATTAAAAATCACTTCCAAAGTTAAATCTTTATCATACTTTTTAAACAAATTTTGATAAAACGCCAGTTTTTCTTGACAAATTCCTTCGGCTTCTTTACGTAAAGGTGCTTCGACTTCTTTCAGATTTTTTAGGATTAAGTTGACCATAAAATAGTTATTCAGTTTAATAATTTTTCCAATTTTTTAAGTTCCCAGCCAAATGATACTGCCAGTAAACCGGTTACAAAGATAGCAAAACTAACCAAATAAACGGCTGTTAATACACCAACTTCAGGATTTAAAATAATGAA
>JALWLE010000075.1 GCA_026996605.1 Flavobacteriales bacterium | reverse complement strand
TCGGTGTAGCGCATCGTATTGACCGTCCGACCAGTGGATTGGTTATGTTTGCCAGAACTTCCAAAGCACTGACACGGCTTAATAAAGCGCTGAAAAACAAAGAGATAAAAAAAACGTATTGGGCTATTGTCAAACAAAAACCAAATCCCGATACCGGTACCTTAGTACATTATTTGAAAAAAAATCCCAAAAACAATAAAACTACTGTTTTTGAATCCCCTACCAATGATGCCAAAAAAGCCATATTGCATTACAAAACTTTAACGTCATCAGACCGGTATCATTTGCTTGAGATAGATTTAGAAACCGGCAGACCACATCAAATTAGAGCGCAACTGGCAAAAATAGGCAGTCCGATTAAAGGCGACCTGAAATACGGCTACCCGCGTAGCAATCCGAATGGTGGTATTTCACTACATGCCCGAAAAATAGAATTAACCCATCCGGTAAAAAAAGAAGTTCTGACCATAACTACCGAACCTCCGGAAGATGATATTTGGAGATTTTTAGTGCCTAGTGCCAAGTAAAAAAAATGAAAAGTTAGCTATCACAACCAGTATTTCCTTTTTATAATGACTGTTTAAAATCATCTGCTACAAAATTGTCATCGGTTTTACATTTTTGCTTGAGTTTTTTCATGTCCGGATTCCAAGTATTTCCGTCGTAATATTCCAACCCCTTGAAATCGCGCATCTTATACATGGCTTTGGTGCCGTAGCAAGTGCCGAGATAAACTTCTTTTAAGCCGTTTTCTTTTGCCCAAGCTATGGTTTTATACATCATCCACTTGCCCAAGCCCAACCGGTTATGTTGTAAATCGTAAAATGAAAACCAATAATGTAGAATGTTTTCTGTCATCACAGCAAACACATAGCCCAAAATATTTTGCTGTACATCTTTAAATTCGAAAATGTGTGATAAGTAGGGCCAATTATAAATATACTCAAAACGTTTCGGCGGCATAGCACCATTAAAACGCACAGCAGCATAGTCCAAACAAAATTTTTGAAAAGTTTCGTTGTTATCAAAACCCGACTTTTGCCAAACGGTAATTTCCGGTTGCAATTCCGCAATTTTTTTATCAATCCGCCGGTTTTCTGATGTTGGTTTAAATTGGTTTAAAACAACCCGTAAACTTCTGGCTAAATAATGATGTGGTTGTGTTAATGTTAAAGAATTGCTGTAAGGTAAAAAACCTGAGCGGTAAATTTCATCCGTTTCAATAGCTTCGTCTTGCCGGCAGTAAATAGCATAATTAAAGGTATAAGTCCGGTAATCGACCAAGCTTTCGGAACGGAATATCTTCATGATGAAAATTTTTTCACATTATTATAAGGCGGTTAATTTTGTTCTGTTTAGAGACTTAATCTAAAATTATACACCGTTTTGCGTAAAACGAATACTAGTTGAATAATAAAGTTTCTCTCTATATGATTATTACAGATTTCTAATTTCATACTTTTTTAGATCTTGCATACCATAGTCCTAATAAGAAAACTATCACAGACGATATGCCAATACCACCTTTCAGAAGACTTACTATTATTGAGAATATTATAAGTCCTACACCAACAAAAGTCTTTTTCTTTGCGTCTTTTTTTAATATTTCATGATACGCCTTTGTTACATCAGACGGAATATTGAATTTTTCTTCTAATTCTTTTGCAATTTTAACAATTCTCTTTCCCTTTTTTTTATTGGTAATAATATATTGTTTAATAAATTTCTCATCATTTGCTTTTTTTCTTATCAGCTCAAACATATTGATATCCATATTATTTAATTGATGTTTTATGGTTTCTAATGAATATCCTTGTTTCAATTGTTCTTCGATAAATTCTGAGGATCAAAGTTATCGTTTGGTTTTTTTGAAACTTCTTTAAGTAAATAATTGTTTATTTTTTCTAAACCGTCAGTTAGATTTCTTTTTTGAGTTCGTCTTGTAGGATAGGAATAATGTCTTTTCTAAGAGAACTTATCTCATTTACTGTTTTTAGAAGCTCATCGTCTGATAATGTAGAATAATTTTCTTTTATTTCTTCTAAACCTAGCATGATTTCTTGTTTTTGTTAATAAATATTGATTTGAAATTAATTTTTGTTTAATCAACTATCCGCAGATGCAATTCGTCTAATTGTTCTTGACTGATGGTATCCGGCGCATCGATCATCACATCGCGACCGGCATTGTTTTTAGGGAACGCAATAAAATCACGAATGGTTTCTTGTCCGCCCAATATGGCTACCAAGCGGTCTAAACCAAAAGCAATCCCCCCGTGTGGCGGCGCACCGTATTGGAAAGCATTCATCAAGAAACCAAATTGTTTTTGAGCTTCTTCATCACTAAATCCTAACAAATTTAACATCTTGGCTTGCATGGCTTTGTCGTGAATTCTGATAGAACCACCGCCAATTTCATTACCGTTTAGCACTAAATCGTAGGCATTGGCACGGACTTTACCGGGTTCGGTGTCCAACAGATGTGCATCTTCGGGTTTGGGAGCGGTAAACGGGTGGTGCATGGCGTGGTAGCGTCCGGTTTCTTCGTCCCATTCCAAAAGCGGAAAATCTACTACCCAAAGCGGTGCGAATTCGTCCGGTTTACGCAAGCCGAGTCGTTCTGCCATCTCCATACGCAAGGCGCTTAATTGGGTGCGTGTAGTATCCAAATCACCGGATAAAACCAAGATTAAATCCCCCGGATTGGCGCCGGTAATTTTTGCCCATTCGGACAAATCATCTTGACTGTAAAATTTATCGACAGATGATTTAAAACTGCCGTCTTCATTATATTTGACATACACCATGCCTTTGGCACCTATTTGCGGTCGTTTAACCCAATCGGTAATTTTATCTATTTGCTTACGTGTATATGTTGCAGCACCGGGAACGGCAATGCCTAAAATGGCTTCTTGTTGGTCAAAGACATTAAAGCCCTTGCCTTTGGCAGCTTTGGTTAGGTCGCCAAATTCCATACCGAAGCGGATATCCGGCTTGTCGTTACCATAACGGCGCATAGCTTCTTCGTAACTGAGACGTGGAAAATCGGTTATTTCCAAACCGTGAATTTCTTTTAGCAAATGTTTGGTCAAACCTTCAAAAGTTTGTAAAATATCTTCTTGCTCGATAAATGCCATTTCGCAGTCAATTTGTGTAAATTCGGGTTGACGGTCGGCTCTTAAATCTTCATCGCGAAAACATTTGACTATTTGCATATATTTATCCATGCCGCCAACCATCAATAGTTGTTTAAAAGTTTGCGGTGACTGCGGTAAGGCATAAAAATGTCCCGGGTGCATACGCGAAGGCACCACAAAGTCGCGCGCACCTTCGGGCGTTGATTTAATCAAATATGGTGTTTCTACATCAATAAAACCTTCGCCAGCTAAATAGTTACGCACCAATTGGGTAACTTTGGAACGAAATATCAGGTTGTTTTTTACCGGATTACGACGAATATCCAAGTAACGATATTTCATCCGCAGTTCTTCACCGCCGTCCGTTTCATCTTCTATGGTAAAAGGTGGTGTTTCAGATTCGTTGAGTACCGTGAGTTTTTCTACTAAAATTTCAATATCGCCGGTGGGCAATTTCGGGTTTTTACTGGCGCGTTCTATCACTTTTCCTTTGGCTTGTATCACAAATTCGCGTCCCAGCTTACGAGCTTGCTCTAACAAGTCTCTATTATTTTCATTAAAAGAAAGTTGCGTAATACCATAACGGTCTCTTAAATCTATGAAAATAACCGATCCTAAATCTCTGATTTTTTGTACCCAACCGCTGAGCGTTACGGTTTGTCCTATATGATTGGCATTGAGTTCGCCACAAGTATGCGTTCTGTACATCGTATGAAAAATTTTTAAGCAACAAAGATAGATTTTTTAGTTGAAAGTTGAAAGTTATGCTTTGATAAACTCTGTAAACCAAGTTGAAAGTAAGACTAAAAACAAATATGGTAGTTTTTTGTAATTGAATAAATTTAGTAAAAATGTATAAAATCACTTGAAAATCAATTTTTTTCTTTTAATTTTAAGGCAACAAATGAACAAACGCATACTTTCCATAGATATTTTTAGGGGGTTAACCATAGCCTTTATGATTTTGGTTAATACGCCCGGTACTTGGAGTCATGTTTACGCGCCGCTGGAACATGCGCCTTGGCACGGCTTGACGCCTACGGATTTGATATTCCCGTTTTTCTTATTTATTGTCGGGACTTCGATTGTTTTGGCTTATCATAACAAACGGCAATATGTCAATCATCGTTTATATGGTAAGATTATCAGCCGGAGTTTGAAAATTATTTTAATCGGGCTTTTATTAGCGGCATTTACTTATAAATTCCCGTTTGTAAAAGATTTATCAAACTTGCGTTTTCCCGGTGTTTTGCAACGGATTGGTTTGGTGTTTTTAATTTCGGCATTTTTGTTTGTCAAAATTAAAGACTGGCGTTGGTATTTGCTTATTATAATATTACTACTTGGTGGCTATTGGTATAGTATGACACAAATCTCCATTAACGGACAACAACCGCAACTTACCAAAACCGATAATTTGGCTTCTGTGATAGACCGTAAGGTTTTAGGTAAAAATCATATGTGGCGACATTATGAAAAAGAAGGTTATGTGCAAGGCGATTATGACCCCGAAGGTTTATTTAGCACTCTGCCGGCAATTGGCACAACCGTACTCGGTATTTTTTTGGGACTTTTGTTAATAGAAAGACGCATTTCGCCGTATGCCAAATTAATTATGTTTATTGGAATCGGGTTGGTTTTATGGCTGTTGGGGTGGTGGTGGAGCCAGAGTTTTCCGCTTAACAAACGCTTATGGACCAGTAGTTATGTTTTATATACCGGCGGATTGGCATATTTGGTCTTTGGTTTTATCTATTTAATTGTAGATATTCTTAATGTAAAAAAATGGGGAGCCCCTTTTAAATATCTCGGCATGAATGCCATTGCTATATTTACCTTGTCTGTTTTTATTACCAAATCTTTCTATTTGTTGCATATCCCCGATACTAAAATGACCATACATGGTTGGTTGTATCAACATTTATATACTTCTTGGCTTGGTAATAACCAATTTTCATCAATGATTTATGCTTTAACTGTCGTGATCTTTTATATTTTTGTAGCTTGGTGGATGTATCGAAAGAAAATATTTATTAAGGTTTAGGTTTGTTAAGAACATGTCTGAATGAAAATACTTACAAAAGACAAAAAAATGCAAATAATAAATTATAGCTTGTTTATAATTTATATTGTTTTAAGTTTTGGAGGTGTTACAGCTTGCTGTTTGTCTTACGGACATGGTTTGGGTGATATAGTTTATTTAGTGCCTTTATGGTTTTTGACAATTCTTTACTTTGTTTTATTGGTATTCTTTAAAAATAAGATTAAGTTAAGCGCTAATATACCTTTGTTTTATCTTATTATTCTGTTATTTTTTATAATAAATTTGACTATAAATAAAGGTCCGGAGTGTCCCTGTGTTTTTAAATAAGATATGCTCCGAATGCACGATTTTTTTATATTTAAAAATTATGAAAATAAAGTTTGTATTAATATCATTTATTTTGATTTTTATTTCTTGTAAGATTACGAAACAAAATCAATACAGTAATGATGAAAGAAAAGGAATGTCAAAAAGAGAGATTAGAGAAAAATTGGATTTTTATTATTGGGTAAAAAATCAACACGATATTTTAGAAAGTGATGTGGATACCTTGTATGGTTTTAGTTTTAACCGGTATAATAAAAGAAAAGGAACATTTTACAAATTAAGCTTTAATAATACTAAGCCAAAAATTTATTCGGAAAGACAATTTAAAATTTTAGACTACTTGAATAATGGTTTAATTTTGAGATTTCAAGATATGGATAAAACACAGATTTCAAAATTGTATTTTAAATCTTGGGTAGAAATGTTTTTGGATAGTGTAGCTTATCATCCGGTTATGTATGAATAAATAAATGCTAAAATCATAAAGGACGATATGAACAATTGTTATTGTAATGACTTTTTATCATAACTTTTGGTCATTAGCCTGATTGCGGTTAAATTTGTAATAAAAAAGATGCATCAAAAAATCCTTTTATTTTTCATTTTCCTCGTATTAACTTCTTGCGAAATTCATTTTCAAACAGGGGACACTACCGAAAAAACGGAAGCAGTCAGTAAAATAGACAAAACATTAGACCGTTGGCATCGGGCGGCGGCTGAAGCAGATTTTAAAACCTATTTTGATTTATTGTCTAACGATGCTGTTTTTGTAGGCACGGATGCAACTGAAGTTTGGGATAAAAAAAGTTTTATGACATTTTCAAAACCCTATTTTGACAAAGGCAAAGCATGGCATTTTAAAAAAAATTAAACGTCATATTTACTTGGCTGAAAATCAAAAAACTGCTTGGTTTGATGAAACGCTCGATACATGGATGGGCGTCTGCCGCGGGGCGGGGGTATTGCAAAAAAACGGTCAAACTTGGCTTATAAAACATTATGTTTTATCTTTGACTGTGTCCAATGATAAAATTAAGAAGGTTATTTCTGTAATTCAAAACAATAATTAACACCTATGAATAAATTAAAAAGCCTTAGCTTACTCATTTACTTGTTATTTATTTTCTCTATTCAGGCTCAGTTTCCTGACGATCATTCGCCATACCAAAGTATTCCTGTACCGGCTGTACCTGCTTTGCCCAGCTATGGTGAAAGTGTTATTGATAATTCGGTGCCAAATCCTATTGAGATAACCCGTATTACCGAAGTATATAACTATGTCGATGAAAATGGAGACCCGCAAGTATGGTACCCAACACACGAGTATTCTAAAACCCAAGTATGGAATGCCGACCAAACACTTTATAAAATTCGTTCTTGGAAAGTTTACGATGCCACTACATATCAAGAAGTGCAAGATATTGGAGCGTTGTCATTATATCCGGCATATTGGTCTAATGTCAATCCGGACTTGATTTGGAGTTTTAAAGAAAACGGTGATATCAAAAAATATTTTGTTTCAACCAATACTACACAAGTTGTCGGCAATATTACAAATGCATCCGGCAACAGTTATGAATACGTCAAATTAGGTCCGGGCGAAGGAAATATTGACAAAAACGACCACTATGTAGCGCTGGTTGGTAAAGATGGCTTAGATATGGATGTTATTATCTACGATTTACAAAATCTACAAACGGTGTTTATTAAAAAATTTGTAGGTTGCTGGCAAAACGGCGGAAGTAGTTTTCCTCATTATGTTGACTGGGTTTCGGTTTCGCAATCAGGTGATTACGTGGTTATTATGTGGGATCATAATACTACATCACAAGCTAATCCTTATTCAGAAAACGGACAATCACACTATGGTGTTGAAGTTTATAATACACAAGACATGCAATATCTGCGCCGGTTAATTCATTATGGCAATCATGGCGACTTAGGTTATGCAGTTGATGGCGAAGAAGTTTTGGTACAGTTTTACGGGACACAACAGAACGGTTTATACATGTATAAACTCAATGGTAACGGTGTAACAACCATTATCCAAAATCCCGATTTTGGTGTTGACGGACATGTTTCATGTCGCAACCTTAACAGACCCGGCTGGGCTTATATCACCAATGCCGATGCAGCGCAATCGGGTCTTATGCTTGCCGTTAAGTTAGACAATACCGGTACGGTGGAATATTTTGGACATCATTTCAGTAGTAATACAAGTTATGAGCAGTCACCTATGGCAGTTTCTTCGCCAAACGGTGATAAAATTTGTTTTAAATCCGATTTTGGTACCGGTCCCAATACCAATCCTTCGGTGGTATATAGTTTTTTTGCCAATTTAGACCCTGCTTCATCGGTTAAAGACGAAACTGCAACTACAATTCGATTATATCCTAATCCGGTAAAAGATTTTGTCCATATACAATCAACGGAAAACATAAAGAATTTAAGCATTTTCACACTTACAGGACAAGAAATTAAGAACTTCAATACTATTAATTCCAAAAACACCACTATTGATGTTCAAGCCTTTCCTAGTGGAGTCTATCTATTAAAACTAAAAACAGAGAATAGAATTGTTTCTAAAAAATTAAGTATTTATTGAAAAATTACAAACGGCTCATTATGCTGAATGGTCTTAATTTCTTAATGTTGAACGATTACGATTTCGTTTATCATAGGGTTTCAATGACCTATCGAAGTAGGTGGATGAGAGCTATGAGCATAGCGAACAGTGTGCCGAAGCCACTAAAACGCAGGTCATTAAATAATCGATTAACTAAATCAATTATGCTTTTCTTTTTTCATCAATGTAATAACAGCATTGCGTACATCTGCTGCCGTTTCATTGTCTTTAGGCGTATAAACTTTGATCACATTTTTGTTTTCAGGTCGCAAAAACGGAATATCCAGTCCTTTTAACAGATAATCACTGGTAGCTATCGAATATATTTTGTTTTTGTCAATGGGTTTGCCGCGTACTTTCCAAATTTTATGTTCTTGGTCATAATCGATATTGTGTCGTTGTAAGTAAGAACCTTTTCCGGCAGTTAATTTACCGTATTTTAAGACCTTTTCCAGCAGTCTGCCGGTCATGTTAACTTTTAAAACACTACCCCCGAATGGCAAAATTCTAAACACATCGACGCCGGTAATATTGCCTTGTAACCGGTCGTCAATTCGTACCGAGCCACCATTAAAAAAAGCAGCATCAACTTTATCGTCATAAGCTGCAGACATGGCTTTGGCGATCAGCATACCCAAATTGGTTTGACGGCTTCTAATAGGTATATCTCTACCGTCTAATGGTGTATTGGCTACAAAAACCACTTCATTAGGGTCCTTGATAAACGACTTGATTTTATCATCTAAAATAGCTGCCCATCTTTTGACAATACCATCGACTTTGTCATCAAAAGCTAATTTGTCATCAATCGGCACCAATGTCGATGAGATTTTCAGTTGCTTGGTTTTAGTATCATATTCCAAACGATGAACGTAAGCAGTCCGAGCATTGGCATCGGCTTTAGCAATTGTGCAATTACCAACCGGCACCAATCGCGCCGTATGTTCGTGTCCGCCCATAATCAAAGGGACTTTAGGCAACATCTTGGCAATCATTTCATCTTGTTCTTGTTTTAAGTGCGTCAGTCCTACCACGAAATCCGTTTTGTTTTCTAAACTGCGATAAGCCTTTTTAGAGTCTTCATAAAAATCACCGTAATCGACATAATCTTTCGGATTGGAATTGATACACGGCGCAAAAAAACCGATATTGACTGTAGTGCCGTCAGCATCCTTTACATTTAATATATAAGTGCGCGGAATGTCTGTTTTTGCCGAATTGTGTTCGACATAAAAAGGAACAACTTGACCGTTTTTTAACTTATGACGCGCATTGGTCGAAATCCATTGAAAATTAGACTCATTAAATCGTTTTTGCAAATCTTTGTATTTCAAATCAAACTCGTGATTACCGAATGAGACCAAATCAAAGTGCATGGCATTCATCACATCTATCATTTGTTTACCACGAATTTTTTCGCCTTTATATTTCATGGTTGCAATGAGTGACGGATTGAGAAAATCACCTGCCATAAAAAGAAATGTATTAGGATTTTCCTTGAGTAACTCTTTGTGTAAAGTTTTTACCCGTGCCATACCACCGACTTTACCGCCTTCGAGTGGTGAAATTTCATAGACATCATTCACTTGCAAAAAGGTCATTTTAATTTTATGGTCATCTTTGTTGCAAGAAAACAATAAGAATAAGGTTAATAAGAATACAATTTTTTTTATGGCTTTGGTCATAATCTTAATATTGGATAACGGTTTTTTTAGATAGATACTTTTTATTTTTTCAAAATCCGCTCTTGTTTTTCGATACTTTCTTGGTGAATGGCTTTAAAAATCTGTAGAATAAACTTTTCAGACAAATCTAACTCTTGACTTTTTTCTATGGCTTTTTGCATGATTTCCTGCCAACGATCGCTTTGCAACACAGCGACACTTTTTTGTTTTTTGATGCGCCCTATTTTTTGAGCTACTTGCATACGTTCCGATAACAATTTGAGCAATTCATCATCCAATTGGTTAATTTGATTTCGATAAAAATAAAGTTTATCAAGCGCTTCCGGGTCTTTAAATTGTTGTTTACGCAAACAGAGTTTGTCAATAATTTTCAACAAAGTTTGCGGCGTGACTTGTTGTTTGGCATCACTCCAAGCTTTATCGGGATTGTGATGTGATTCAATCATAAAACCTTGATATTGCAAGTCCAATCCCATCTGTGCCATATCATAAATACAGTCGCGACGTCCGCAAATATGTGACGGGTCTAAAATCATCGGTATATTCGGATACCGGTTTTTAAAGTCCAAAGCTATTTGCCAGTTGGGTTCATTGCGATAAGCACCCGGGCGAAAAGATGAAAACCCTCGATGAATCACACCTATATCCGTCATTCCGATTTTATGAAAACGTTCTACGGCGCCAATCCATAATGCCAAATCCGGATTAACCGGATTTTTAATCAAAATAACTTTGCCGCTACCTTTGATAGCATCGGCTATTTCTTGTACGGCAAACGGATTAACTGATGTACGGGCGCCTATCCATAAAATATCAATATCATATTGTAGAGCCAACTCAGCATGTTGTGCATTGGCAATTTCAATGGCTATTTTCATTCCGGTTTCATCCTTAACTTTTTTGAGCCAAGGCAAAGCTTTTTCGCCATGTCCTTCAAAATTACCCGGACGGGTACGCGGTTTCCAAACGCCGGCTCTAAAGACTTGCACCCGTTTGTCAATCAAACCTTGAGCTGTTTGTAAAACTTGTTCTTCAGTTTCTGCACTACAAGGTCCGGCAATCATCAACGGATATTCAGGTGCTATTAGTTCTAACCACGAATTGAGTTTTTTTGTTTGCATAATGTATAATTCTTCGAACAGTTTTTTTATTTTATGTAAACCAATTTTATAAAAAATAATTCTGCTAAAATAAATCAAAATTGTAAAACACCTATTATACATTTTATATTGTTTTAGGTAAAAAGTATGATTATTATTCATCGAATACATTTAGAAGTAAATAATTGATGATTTTATACTGGTTTTAATAATTTATCAAACACTATTATTAGAAATATTGTGCTAAATATTTGAATTGATTTCATAAAAAAATTGTATTTTTAAACCACAAAATTTTAAAATAATGACGTATTTTCAACAAGCTATAAAACAAGGTATTCCACCGGAACTACCGGCACCTAAATCCTATGATCCGGATATAAATCATGCACCGCCGCGTCGAAATATTTTGACTGACGCTGAAAAACGTTTGGCAATACGTAATGCATTACGCTATTTTCCTAAAAAATGGCATGCTGAATTGGCACAAGAATTTGCGAATGAACTAAATCGATTCGGACGAATTTATATGTATCGTTTTCGTCCTGATTATGAAATGTACGCCCGACCCATTGAAGCATATCCGGCTAAAAGCAAGCAAGCAGCGGCTATTATGCTCATGATTCAAAATAATTTGGACCCGAAAGTGGCACAACATCCGCACGAATTGATTACCTATGGTGGTAATGGTGCCGTTTTTCAAAATTGGGCGCAATATTTACTCACGATGAAATATCTGTCTGAAATGACCGAAGAACAAACTTTAGCTATGTATAGTGGTCATCCTATGGGATTATTTCCATCGCATAAAGATGCACCGCGTGTTGTAGTTACTAATGGTATGATGATACCCAATTATTCATCACTTGATGATTATGACCGTTACAATGCTTTGGGCAATACACAATATGGACAAATGACAGCAGGAAGTTATATGTATATTGGTCCGCAAGGGATAGTACATGGCACAACTATTACCATATTAAATGCCAAGCGTATTATCACTGAACGTTTCGGTAAAAAAAACGATGAACCGGTACTATTTGTTTCTTCCGGATTGGGCGGTATGAGTGGCGCACAACCCAAAGCAGGTAATATTGCAGGTGTCGTTTCCGTTGTAGCGGAAGTTAACCCGAAAGCGGCTAAAAAACGTCATAAACAGGGCTGGGTAGATGTGCTAATTGATAATCTAGACCAACTGACTGAAGAAGTCAAAAAAGCTCTTAAAGAACATAAAGTTATTTCTTTTGGATATATCGGAAATATTGTTGATGTCTGGGAAAAATTTGATAAAGAAAATATTAAAATAGACTTGGGAAGTGATCAAACTTCCTTACATAACCCTTTTAACGGTGGATATTATCCGGTTGATTTGAGTTTTGAACAAGCCAACCGAATGATGGCAGCCGAACCCGAAAAGTTTAAAGAATATGTTTATGCTTCGTTGCGCCGACAAGTTGACGCTATAAACAAGCATACTGTCAAAGGTGCCTATTTTTTTGATTATGGTAATGCCTTTTTGTTAGAATCTAGCAGGGCGGGAGCTGATATAATGGACGGTAACAAATTTCGATACCCGTCTTATGTCGAAGATATTATGGGACCGTTTTGTTTTGATTATGGTTTTGGACCATTTCGTTGGGTATGTACAAGCGGTGATCCTGATGATTTACAAAAAACAGATGAAATTGCTACTCGTGTTTTAGAAGAATTGAAACTAAATGCTCCGGAACGTATTCAACAGCAAATGGCAGACAATATTCAATGGATTCAAGGAGCGCAACAAAACAAATTGGTTGTAGGAAGTCAAGCGCGCATACTTTATGCAGATGCATGGGGACGCATCAAAATAGCTGAGGCTTTTAATGAAGCTATTAAGAATGGAGAAATTACTGCACCGGTTGTCTTGGGACGCGACCATCATGATGTGTCCGGAACGGATTCTCCCTTCCGTGAAACATCAAACATATATGACGGTTCAATGTTTACAGCCGATATGGCTATTCAAAATGTTATTGGCGATAGTTTTCGAGGAGCGACTTGGGTGTCTATTCACAATGGAGGTGGTGTTGGTTGGGGCGAAGTGATTAATGGCGGTTTTGGTATGTTATTGGACGGTTCCGGTGATGCCGACAGACGCCTCAAACAAATGCTGTATTGGGATGTCAACAATGGAATTGCCCGTCGTAATTGGGCGCGAAATGACAATGCCATGTTTACCATACAACGAGCCATGGCAGAAAATCCTTTATTGAAAGTACATGTGCCGGAATTAGTAGATGATGAGATTATAAATACGATAAGAGTTTGAAGGTACACTTCGATAGACTCAATGATCGAATCTGAAATTGTAAATCTGAAATGAAATGAATAAAATTACATAACACACATAAGAATGCAAAAGATAAAAACTTATATGAACTTAGGTGACTTATGTGGTTCAAAATAATCTGAGATGATTTTCCTCAATTCATCAAATAACTAGTATAACCATAAAAACAAATAGAAATGAAAATTAATCAGTACAGTGGCATAGACCACATTGAAAAAGAAGCCAAAAAAGATTATATCGACAGACATTCGCCGTTTATTTACTGTGATGATCGTATGGAAAAAGGCAAGAAGAATTATGTCAGAGTACAAGTGGGTAAAGAGTATACCCATCCGGATGACTTTGATCATTATATTCATAAAGTTGCCTTATTTGATGGCGAAAGATTGCTGGGCGAAGCTATTATTCCTGCCGGTACTTTGGGTAACCAATCCGAACAGTTGGAAGTGACTTTTTCGGTTGTTCCTAAACGCAAAATGAAATTGACCGCTTTAGCTTATTGCACTAAACATGGTGTATGGCAAAGTGAAGAAAAAACGGTAGCGGTTGAATAGGTAACCAACCAGACCTATCAGGTTTTTTGAAACCTAGCAGGTCTAAACATTTTTATGACCTGATAGGTTTTAGAAACCTGTCAGGTCTTTATTTATTAAACAAAATCTTTCGAGTTTTTCTATCTCAATTCGATAACAACATTTCCTTGACGGTCAATAGCTTTTAGTTGTGCTTTTTGAACGGTATTGACCAGTTTTTCGTCATAAGGAAAGCTGACTTTGACATAATTTTCAGTAAAACCGAACATCTGATTGTCTTTTTCTGCTTTTTCAAATAAAACTTTACGGGTTGTCCCTAATTGTGTTTGATAAAATGCCGTTAATTTTTTAGCCGACAAACCACGCAACATTTTACTGCGTTTATTTCGGACCTGTTTTGGCACAACGCCATCCATTAATACCGCTTCGGTATCGGGACGTTCCGAATACGTAAAAACATGCAGATAAGCTACATCTAATTCATTGACAAATCGGTAAGTTTCTAAAAACAACTCATCTGTTTCGCTCGGAAAACCGACAATCACATCAACACCAATGGCGGCATCGGGCATCAATGATTTGATTTTGGCTACTTTTTCGGCATAAAGCTCTCGCAGATAGCGGCGTTTCATGCGTTTAAGCAGAGTATTACTACCGCTTTGCAAGGGAATATGAAAATGCGGTACAAATTTTTTGGAATCGGCTACAAATTCGACAATCTCATCAGTCAATAAATTGGGTTCAATAGAAGAAATCCGATAGCGTTCAATCCCTTCAACTTTATCCAAAGCTTTGATCAAATCAATGAATTTCCTGTTTGAGCCGTTACTATCATCATTAAAAGTTCCGATATTAACGCCGGTAATCACAATTTCTTTGATACCGTCACGGGCTATTTGACGGGCATTTTCAACAATTTGTTCCACTGTACCGTTGCGTCCTTTTCCACGCGCTAACGGAATGGTACAATACGTGCAAGGATAATCGCAGCCGTCCTGAATTTTAAGGAAAGAACGTGTTCTATCTCCTGATGAATAGGCACTAAAAAAAGCCGTAGATTCTGCTACTTCGCAAGAATGAATCTCTGCTTTGGCATTTTTGGACAATTCTTTTATATAATGTGGCAGATTAAACTTTTCTTCAATGCCTAAAACCATATCTACCCCTTCAACATCAGCTAATTCTTCGGGCTTGAGTTGGGCGTAACAACCGATAGCTATAACCATAGCATCCGGATTATGTTTTAAAGCTTGCTTGACATATTGTTTAAACTTTTTGTCGGCATTGTCAGTCACTGTACAGGTATTGATAACATAGACATCCGCTTTGGTGTTGAAATCTGTTTTTTCAAAACCTGCATTAATAACTTTACGCGAAATAATAGATGTTTCAGAAAAGTTTAGTTTACACCCCAATGTCGTAAAAGCAGCTTTTTTGGTTTGGCTCATTACTTAATAAATTTTTGCAAAGATAAGCATTAGTTGGAAGTGTAATGAAGTAATATTCTAACTTGAGATTGGTTTAACCCCCTATAATTCGGACTTTTTTACATTTGATGTTCAAAGATAAGAAAAATCTTCGGATATTTGTAGTGCAAGAAACAACCGACGGTGATTTTTTATACCGTATGTTGATTGAGATGT
>JALWLE010000074.1 GCA_026996605.1 Flavobacteriales bacterium | reverse complement strand
TAAACAAAATCAGCGTCCGGTATCAGTTGAAGGTAATTTTGTTCAAAATATTTAAGATCATCATCGTCTGTTAAAATAATGGCTTCCGAGAGTTTACCATCGCGTCCGGCACGTCCGGATTCTTGCACATAGTTTTCTAATGACGACGGTAAGTCCATATGAATGACTTGTCGTACATCGGGTTTATCAATGCCCATACCGAAGGCGGTTGTAGCAAACATGATATGGGTTTTGTCTTGCAACCAGTCGATTAATGCAGCTTGTTTGTCTTCAAACGACATACCACCGTGAAAATAGGCGGTTTTAAAGCCATGTTGGGCGACATATTGGGCGTATTGATAGGTTTTTTTCCGGGTTTTAACGTAAACTACTGCCGTTTGGTCTTTTTGTAAATGATTGATTAAGCTGTTAAGTTTCTGAGGACTATGATCTATTTTGTAAGCAATATTCGGTCTTACGACTGAAGTTTTGTATATTTTAGGCTGTCGTAATTCCAGATAGGATTCGATGTCTTTAATTACATTACTTTTAGCAGTTGCCGTTAATGCCAAAACCGGTGCGTTAGGCACGAGTTCACGTAAAATGCAAATTTTGGTATATGAGGGTCTGAAGTCGTGTCCCCATTCGGATATACAATGGGCTTCGTCAACCGTAATCAACCGGATAGGCATTTGTTCTAAGCGCTTTTGTACATACTCATTTTGTAAGCGTTCGGGCGACAAAAAAATAAATTTAGTATTGCCAAATTGCACGTTGTTGAGCAAACGTTCGAGTTCTTGAAAATTAAGAAATCCGGTCAGTGCAACAGCTTTAATTCCCCGCCGGTTTAAGCCGGCAACTTGGTCTTCAATCAGGGCAATCAAAGGCGAAATGACCACCGTAATGCCATTTGTCAATAAACCGGCTACTTGATAAATAACAGATTTGCCGCTTCCGGTAGGCAAAATCCCGATAACATCTTTGCCGGACAAAATATCATTGATAATTTGCTCTTGTGGCTGCCGAAAATGGTCATACCCCCAATATTGTTGCAATATTTGTATGGGTGTAGGCAATTAGCTGTGTTTTTTGATGCTGTCCAAAATATAATCAACCCGTTTACCAACCGGACCAAAAGGTACAAAAATCAAGTAATAGTCTAATTCTTTGTAATAATTAACCAATTTATTGTGAATCAGTTGTGCTTGATTAAAACTCTCATACCGTTCGGCATCATTGGTATAGATTTCGTCCCAAGGCGGCATGATAAATACCAACCGA
This sequence comes from Flavobacteriales bacterium, assembly GCA_026996605.1. Lineage (GTDB taxonomy): Bacteria > Bacteroidota > Bacteroidia > Flavobacteriales > Flavobacteriaceae > WGBX01. Next base: position 2,665 of record JALWLE010000074.1, on the reverse strand, counting down.
TCGTAGGGATGTTCTCGGGTTATGGTTTCAAATTCTTCGGGAATGGCTTGTTTGCTGTATCTTAAATACGCATTGACATCGGGTATGCCACGATCAAAAAAGATTATCGGCTCATCAAGTTTATCAGCTTCATGATATTGTTGCACTCGTCCTTCAAGTAGTTTTCGGCTGAACAATAAAGGATCTTCTAAAAACAATTGTTCAATGCCTTGCTTTTGTGCTTCTTTGGTAATATCGCGTGAGACTTCATCAAAACAGGGAAAATTTCTGTTTTTCAGCTCATTGATAACGGTGGATTTACCGGTACTAGGACCGCCTGTGATAACGATTTTTCTTGATTTCAAAATATTTTTGCTTATGTTTTTAAGCAAACAAATATAAGATGTTTTTTCATTTAAAGAAATACAAGAATTATTTTTTATAAAATTTCATTATTCCGATGTTTGCTCAGTACCCACTTATTTAACCAACCGCATATTTTGCGCATCATAAAACAATGCGACAGCACCTAGTATGGCAATATGTTTGTTCTCGGAAGGCACCACTTTGAAGTTTTTTAAGGAATGTTTGTAGGTAAATTTTGAGATACTTTTGTGCATTTCTTTTTCAAAATACGGAAAGGCTTTGGCAATATTGCCACCCAACACCACAATTTGGGGGTCAACGGCATACATAATAGTTTTAATCAAATTGCCCAGATGATAACCGTATTGCTCATAAAGCGCCAAGGCAATTTTATCGCCTTTAACCGCTCTATTATATAATGTATCGGATGACAAGCCGTATTTCTCTTCAAAAAGTTTCTCGCCGCAATAATATTCATAGTCATAATCTTTATACGGAATGGCACCGAACTCACCGGCGCCGCAATTGGTTCCGGAATATAAATGATTTTTAAAAATAATACCCGCACCAACACCAATGTCTAAAATCACCCCGACTATGTTTTCATAATCTTTGGCAACACCAAAGTATTTTTCGCCGGCGGCAAAACAGTTTGCATCATTATTGACATAAACCTGAACTTTAAATCTGTTTTCTAAGATGTCTTTAATATGAACTTCTTTCCATGAAGGAATTTGACGCACCTGATAGACAATTCCCTTATCTACATTGACCAAACTCGGCGCACCAACCCCAATACCCGACACATCATCATCTATGACTTCGGCAATGGAAGCAACGACTTCGTCTATTAACTTCTCTTCCGAACTGTTATTATCAACTTTTCTCGTGATGCTTTTCTCAATGATGCCATTGGTAACTTTGCCGGCAAACAAATTTTTTCCGTCTAAATAGACCCCGACTATTGAAATTTTGTCCATATAGATATTTTTTAATGCAACAATTTGCACAAAGATACTAATTTCTGCTTAATTCTACTAAATATTATATTTATTATGTGAAATCTATAAAAATATCTTTGATTTTTTATGAAAAAAATAAATCGAAAAAAAATATTTAAAAAAATAATGCAAATTATTTGCATAATAACTTTAATTGTATAAATTTGTATGCAAATAATTGCACTAATTAAGTGTTTATGAATATAAATAATTAACTTACAATAGTTTAATATGAAAAAAATAGCCATTATTGTAGCCTTTCTCTTATCCTTTTCGACATATAGTCAATATGACTTACAAGGGAAAGTGCTTGACAAACAATCAAACGAAGCTTTGGTAGGCGCAACAGTTACTATCGAAGGCTCACAGAAAGGTGTGGCAACGGATTTTAATGGAAAATTTTCTATTGCCGTAACAGGAACCGAAACACTGGTGGTATCGTATATGGGGTACAAAACTCAAAAAGTGCCTGTAAATAACCGTAAAAAGTTGACTATTTATTTACAAGCCGACAAAAATGTATTAGACGAAGTCGTAATTGTGGGTTATGGTCAACAAAAAAAATCGGATTTAACCGGTGCTGTTTCAGTAGTTAAAATGAAAGATGTTACCAATCAACAAGTGGCAACACTCGACCAAGCCCTTCAAGGCAATGTTGCCGGTATTGATGTAACGAGCAATTCCGGTAGTCCGGGAAGCGGCGTCATGATGCGTATTCGTGGAATTGGAACCATTAACAATTCCGAACCTTTGTATGTGGTGGACGGTATGATGGTTGAAGATGTAGATTTTCTCAATATGGATGATATTGCATCGATTCAAGTCTTAAAAGATGCGTCTGCAACAGCCATTTACGGTTCAAAAGGTGCCAATGGGGTTGTCATCATTAAAACCAAATCGGGAAGTAAGAACAAATCGGCTAGCATTCAATACAGCACGTCGATGGGCTTCCAAAATTTTTGGCGTTCTACCAATGTCATGGATGCGCCTACTTGGGCAAAACTCAAAAATGAAGCTGCGGTTGCCGCCGGTAAAGTACCGCCGGTTCCTAATCCCGATGGTTTGCAAACAACCAATTGGTTAGACGCCGTAGCCCATAAAAATGCCCCGATGATACAACACGATTTGTCTATATCCGGTGGAAACGAAAAAGCCAAATATTATTTTAGTGCCGGCTACTTAAAACAAGATGGTATCATCAACAAAACATCTTTTGAACGTATCAGTATGCGAATCAATTCCGATTATCAAGTAAAACCATGGCTGAAAATCGGTGAAAATTTGGCATTAGTCAGACCAAGATATCAAAATATTGAAGA
>JALWLE010000073.1 GCA_026996605.1 Flavobacteriales bacterium | reverse complement strand
AAAAAGGGATGCTATTGATGCAAAAATATCGCACGCAAGCTGATCCTAAAAAACGCGACAGTATTAAAACGGCGTTTGACAGGTGGCGTAAAGATGCCGAAGCTTATCAGTATGATTATATCAATAATAACAAAGATATTGTCGGCTTAATTGTGATGCAATCCATATTAAGTTCACCTGATGCCGATTTTGAAAAAGTCAGAAAAGCTTTTGATACTTATCCTGCAAATACCAAAATTACGAATCTGGGAAAATATATCAATACCTTGATTTTAACCAAAGGCGCTACCGAAATAGGGGGGAAGGCACCCAATTTTACAGGTACCACACCCGATGGTAAAAAATTAACACTTACGCAAGCTATGGGTAAAGTCACTATTATTGATTTTTGGGCATCTTGGTGCCGTCCTTGTCGCAATGAAAATCCGTATGTAGTTGAAATTTATAATAAATATCATGATCAAGGACTAAATATTATCGGGGTTTCTTTAGATAAAAATAAAGAATCATGGGTGCGTGCCATCAAAGATGACGGTTTGAAATGGCAACATGTTTCAAATTTGAAATTTTGGCAAGAACCCATTGCCAAATTATATGGTGTGATGTCTATACCGCAAACTTTTATTATTGATGCCAAAGGTGTCATTAGAGCTAAAAATTTAAGACGGGAAGAACTCGAAAAGAAAATTAAAGAATTGATTGAAGAGTAGTAGAGTTAAAAGTAAAAAGCAGAAAGTAGAAAGTGCGAACAAATAAAGAAACAATTATCGGGGCTACATTAGTAGCTTTTGCTGCGGCTTTATGGGGCATGGACGGTATTGTTTTGACCCCTAAGTTGTACAATTTAAACATTTGGTTTGTGGTATTTATACTGCATGCCTTGCCGTTTTTAATAATGAATGTTTTTTTGTTTAAACGCTATAAATATTTCAAGTATTTAAACCGGGTTGAAGTCATTTCATTGTTTTTAGTGGCTTTGTTTGGTGGGGCTATTGGTACATGGGCTATTGTAAAAGCGCTGTTTTTGGTCAATTTCAAATCTTTAAGTATAGTCGTTTTGTTGCAGAAATTACAGCCTGTTTTTGCTATTGCTTTGGCACATTTTTTCTTAAAGGAGCCTCTAAAAAGATATTTTTTATATTGGGCAAGTTTGGCTTTAATTGCAGGTTATTTTTTGACTTTCGGCTGGCAATTACCACATCTACAGCATGATAAAAACACCATTTTAGCTGCTTTTTTTGCTATTTTGGCAGCTTTTAGTTTCGGGGCTTCAACCGTTTTCAGTAAAAAAGTATTACACAAACTGGATTTTATCACGGCAACTTTTTTTCGTTATGCCACTACGACATTATTAACTTTGATAATTGTCATTGCAACCGGACATTTTTTTGATTTTAAAAGCATGACGCCGCTTAATTGGTTAATCGTTGTGATTATTGCTTTAACGAGCGGTTCCGTCGCCATATTTATTTATTACTACGGGCTTAAGAAAATTAACGCCATGCTGGCGACCATCATGGAACTATTTTTTCCCATAACAGCCATCTTGTTAGATTATTTTGTAAATCATCACCAACTGTCTTTAATTCAATGGATTAGTGCTGCTGTGATGATTTATGCGATTATTAAGATTAATCAAAAGTCGTAAATATTCACATTCAAAAATTACAATATCTATTTGTAATATAATTTATATTATGTTAAATAGAATTATTAGATAAACAATATTCGGGACACTCAATGACCCACGTATTCCTCATTTCCTCAAATTTTAGCATGGTATAAAAAACAATCATCAATGAATTATATGTATAAATTACGAAACCGCACTTAGCACTTTCCACTTAGCACTAGGCACTCATTCCTCAATTCCTCAAATTATATACAGCAACATGACATGAACTAATGCGGCTATCATCAAAGTATAAAGTATTCTACAAAGCAGAAAAAATCATCATTTCATCAATAAATGACAATTATCAAAATACAAAAAAATAAGCTATTCATATAAACATATTTTTTGTAATTTAGTTTTTTATTTTTTAAAACTGAAAATTATGAGAAGAATTGCAGAATCCGAACTAATTTTAAATCCTGACGGCAGTGTTTACCATTTAAACCTGCGTCCCGAAAATATTGCAAACGAAATTATTTTTGTCGGTGATCAAAAACGTGTTGATCGTATTGCCGCTCACTTTGATAGCATCGAATTTGAAACGCAAAAACGTGAGTTTCATACAGTTACAGGATTTTATAAAGGTAAAAAATTAACCGTCATGTCCACCGGTATCGGTCCTGATAATATTGATATTGTCATGAACGAATTGGACGCACTCGTCAATATCGATTTGGAAAAACGTGTGATTAAAGATCAACATACAACCTTAAATATTGTACGCATCGGAACATCAGGTTCGTTGCAAGCGGATATTCCGGTTGACAGCTTCGTTCTTGGTAAATACGGTCTTGGTATGGACGGTATGCTACATTATTACGATTCTGCTCATGTGCGTGAGCTGGATATGGAAGAAGCTTTTATCAAACATACGCACTGGGACCACAACAAATCCCGCCCTTACATTGTTAAAAACAGTGATTTTCTTGAAAAAATCTTACTGACTGATGAAGTTTACAGCGGTATCACCGGTACTGCCGGTGGCTTTTTCGGACCCCAAGGGCGTGTATTGCGCTTGCCCCTCTCCGACCCTGATATGAATAAAAAACTAGACAGTTTTGAATATAATGGCGTGAGAATGAGTAATTTGGAAATGGAAACTTCCGCTATTTACGGTTTGGCGAAACTTTTGGGGCACAATGCCTGCTCTATGAATGCCATTATTGCCAACCGTGCTAATATGACGTTTAGTAAAGACCCTTATGTGCCGGTCGATGGCTTAATTAAATACACTTTAGAGCGTTTGCTTTTGATATAATTTAATGTACAAAAAATCTATGACTTTATAGACAAATAAATAATGGAATTTAGAAAATACCAACATATCGAAAGGTTCGGTACAACTGAAGTTGAAAATATAAATTCAGGGACGTGTTATATTTTTCCAAAGATAGACGGCACAAATACGAGTGTTTGGCTTGATGAAACTGGTGAAATAAAAGCAGGAAGCCGTAAAAGACAATTAAGTTTGGAAAATGATAACGGTGGCTTTTATGCTTGGGTCAAAGCACAAAAAAACATCTTGGATTATCTAAAAGAACATCCGACACACAGGTTGTTTGGTGAATGGCTTATCCCCCATAGCTTAAAAACTTACAAGCAAGATGCGTGGCGCAAATTTTATGTGTTTGACGTGGCTATTGACAAAACCGAAGGTGAAATCTTGCATGAACGTGACAGTAAACTAAAATATCTGCCTTACGATGTCTATCAACCGCTTCTGGAAAAATATCATATCAATTATATCAAACCCCTTGCTGTTTTGACCAACCCGAGTTATGAGCAATTGGTTGAACTATTGATGAAAAATGATTATTTAATAGAAGATGGCAAAGGCGTTGGTGAAGGCATCGTCATTAAAAATTATGAGTTTGTAAATCAATACAATAGACAAACTTGGGCTAAAATTATTGCTTCCGAATTTAAACAGAAACGAGCCAAGACAAAAAGCGGACCTAAAATATCGGTGGAAGAGCAAATTGCCAAAAAATATGTAACCAAGGCTTTATGTGAAAAAGTCAAAGCCAAAATTGAGCTTGAAAATAATGGCTTTTCAAGTCGAGATATCCCCAGATTGTTGCATTCTATTTACTATGATATTATTCGGGAAGAAAGTTGGAATTTCATCAAAGAACATAAAAATCCTACCATTAATTATAAGACATTGCAAAAGTTAATCAATGCCCAAGTCAAAGAACAAATGCCGATGTTGTTTTAATGAATATGCTACAAATATTTTCAAAATATAAGCATTGAGTTTAATATTTGATATGTAATAATTGTAAAGAATATGTCGCAGTCCTTTGCTA
>JALWLE010000072.1 GCA_026996605.1 Flavobacteriales bacterium | reverse complement strand
CTTTGTTTTCAAACGGATAGTGCCATTGGGCATAAGGCATCGAGCCACTGTCAAACCATACATCAATCAAGTCTGCTTCGCGATACATAGGTTTGCCGCTAGGCGACACTAAAACGATTTGGTCAACGATATGTTTGTGCAGGTCTATTTTATCATAATTGGCATCGCTCATATCATTGACATCAAAGTCTGCAAACAAATCTTTTTCCATCAATCCGGCTGCTACGGCTTTTTGCATTTCGGCTTTGAGTTTGGCTACTGATCCGATGATGATTTCTTCGTTGCCGTCTTCGGTGCGCCAAATCGGTAAAGGAATACCCCAATAGCGAGAGCGCGACAAGTTCCAGTCATTGGCATTTGCCAGCCAGTTGCCAAAACGTCCTTCGCCGGTAGATTTGGGTTTCCAATTAATAGTTTTGTTGAGTTCTATCAAGCGGTCTCGGACTTCCGGCACTTTGATAAACCAACTATCAAGCGGGTAATACAATACCGGTTTGTCGGTACGCCAACAGTGCGGATACGAGTGTTTATGTTTTTCGGCATTGAATGCTAAATTTTCTTCTTTAAGTTTGATAATGATATCAACATCAACCGGACGGGCAGGTTGTTCTTCGTTGTTGGTATAATAAGATTGTTTGACATAACGACCGGCAAATTCACCCATTTCGGGACGAAAACGTCCTTGCAAATCGACAAGCGGAACGGGATTGTCGTTTTCATCCAGCACCAACAATGGCGGCACGCCGGCATCTTTGGCAACACGGGCATCGTCTTGACCGAAAGTCGGGGCAATATGCACAATACCTGTTCCGTCTTCGGTCGTTACAAAATCACCGGGGATTACGACAAATGCCTTATCCGCATCATAGTAAGGTAAAGCGTAAGGTAACAATTGCTCGTATTTAATACCTACTAAATCCTTACCCTTAAAGTTTTGAATTACTTTATAAGGAATACTTTTAGCGGTTTTCGGGTCAAAAGTATCAAATTCCGCGTCATCTTCGGCTTGATGAAATTTTTTGCCGAAATGTTTATTTAACAAAGGTTCACCTAAAATAACATATTGCTTTTGATAGGTATAAGGATTAAAAGTTTTAACTAAAACATAATCGATTTTAGGTCCGACTGCCAGAGCCGTATTGGACGGCAAGGTCCAAGGCGTGGTCGTCCAAGCTAAGAAATATAGTGGCGCATCGAGATTTTGCAAACTCTCAGGCAGATTGTCTTTGGCTTTGAATTGTGCCGTAACGGTATTGTCGGTTACGTCGCGATAACAACCGGGCATATTGAGCTCATGCGAACTTAATCCGGTTCCGGCTTTAGGCGAATAGGGCTGAATGGTATAACCCTTGTAAAGCAAACCCTTGTCATAAATCTGTTTGAGTAACCACCAAACCGTTTCCATGTATTTGGGTTTATAGGTGATATACGGGTCTTTCATATCGACCCAATATCCCATTTCTTCGGTAAGGCGTTCCCATACGTCGGTATATTTTAAAACGGAGGTTTTACAAGCATCGTTATACTCGTCAATAGATATTTTTTTACCGATGTCTTCTTTGGTAATGCCAAGGGCTTTTTCGACACCGAGTTCTACGGGCAAGCCGTGTGTGTCCCAACCGGCTTTGCGCGGTACGCGGTAACCTTGAAGCGTTTTGTAACGGTTAAACAAATCTTTTACGGTTCGTCCCATAACATGGTGAATACCCGGCATACCATTGGCGGACGGCGGTCCTTCGTAAAACACAAAAGTCTTGTCTTCAGGGCGGGTATTGATGCTTTTTTCAAAGATTTTCCGGTCGTGCCAATATTTTTGGATTTCTTTGGCAAAACCGGTTAAATCCATAGCTTTATATTCGTTAAAACGCTTCATAATTCAGTACATTTTTTGAATTGCAAAGGTACGGAAAAAAATATTTGTGTTCAATTTGATATTTTTTTGATTTTTCCTGCGTAAGTTTAAAACAAAAAAACTTTTTTTTTCAAAAATAATTTATAGCTTTGCAGAAAATTTTATGTCGCTTTAAATTAGCGAAGAAACTTTGACGAAATTTAAGAAATTATAAATAGATTGTAGTTATGAAAAGGACTTATCAACCATCCAAGAGAAAAAGAAGAAATAAACACGGTTTCCGTGAGAGAATGTCCACCAAAGAAGGACGTAAAGTTTTGTCTCGTCGAAGAGCCAAAGGTAGAAAAAAATTGTCTGTATCATCAGAGCCCAGACCAAAAAAATAATGCTTCCGTTTTACCGAATAATTAAAGCTCGCTGTTTAGCGGGCTTTTTGTGTTATGGTTTATAGGAATTTTTATGAATTCTGTCTAAGGAATTTCGTTTGCTGTCGCTTTGGTTTTTGTATTGTGATAAAGTCAATCCGGTTACTTTTTTAAATTGCCTTGATAGGTGTGATACACTACTGTATTGCAGTTTGTAAGCAATTTCAGAAAAATTGAATTCGCCGTAATCTATCAGCTCTTTTACTTTTTCAATTTTTTGTAGAATAATGAATTTTTCAACGGTTAGCCCTTCCATTTTAGAAAATATTTTAGAAATAACGGCATAGTCCATATTCAAATGTTCTTTCAAATAATCGGAATAATTGATTTTGGCATCGTCCGTCCGGTAATGAATTAAATCAATCAAAATGGCTTTAACTTGTGCCAAAACAATATCATTTTTATCTTGTAATAATTCAAAACCGATTTGGCTTAAAGATTTGTTAAGTTGTTGTTTGTCAATATCTTGGTTAGGAATTGTAACTTTTCCCAGATCAATATCCAAAACCGGAATTTGCAAATCGTTCAAAGTTTTTTTGACCGCAGCAATACAGCGATCACAAACCATGTTTTTGATATGTAAAACAACTGTTTTCAAAAAACTATTTTGTTTTATCTTGACAAATTTCTACTAAAATACCACCGGTAGATTTAGGATGAATAAAAGCAATACGTTTGTTATCGGCACCGTCTTTGGGTTGTTCGTTGATTAAAACAAAGCCGTTTTGTTTGAGTTCGGCCATTTTTTGGTCAATATTATCTACTTCAAAGGCGATATGATGCATGCCTTCACCTTTTTTGTCGAGATATTTTTGAATGGGACTGTCGGGGCGGGTTGGCGCAAGTAGTTCTATTTTGCTTTCACCGGTTTTAAAAAAAGACGTAACAACACCTTCGCTTTCAACCGTTTCGCGTTTGTAAGATAAAGTATTTAATAATTTTGCAAAACGTTGTTCCGCTTCGTCAATATTTTTTACAGCAATACCGATATGTTCTATTTTTTTCATAGTTTTAGTATTAAGTTACAAGTAGCAGGTTGAATATATTATTTATTATTGAGACCGGTTATGTGTATGAGTAGCGCAAAATATTTCTCATACACAATTTTATCAAAAATATTTTTTATTTTTTTGTTAGTAAATTCATCAAACGTTCATTGATATAATAATTTCCTGTACCCAATTTTTCTTTTCTTAACAAACCGTCTTTTGCCAATTCGTTTAAATATTTTGCAGCTGTTATCCTTGAAACACCTAAATCTCGTTCTAAAAACTCAATTTTTGTATAAGGGTGCTTAAATAAGTTATTTAATAAATCTTGACTGTAAAATTTATAATTATCACGCAATAAATTTTTATATTCGAACATTAAGTTTTTAATTTTACCAATTAATTCAATCGTTTCTTTTGAAATTTGTTCTATTCCTTCTAACATAAACAGTAGCCAATTTTCCCAATTGTCAGTTTCCCGTACTTCTTGCAACAATTTATAATAATCCGTCTTGTTTATAATAATGTAGCGGCTTAAATACAGAATAGGTAAATTCAATAAATCTTTCATCACCAAGTACAGAATATTAATAATTCTACCTGTCCTGCCATTTCCGTCATAAAAAGGGTGAATACTTTCAAATTGGTAATGAATAATTGCCATTTTCACCAAGGGGTCAAAATCGGACATTGTATCATCATTGATAAATTGTTCCAGATTTGCCATTAAGTCTAAAATTTCGGAATGTTCTTGCGGTGGCATATAAACTGTTTCACCTGTTGCAGTATTTTTCAGTGCAGTTCCCGGTAGTTTCCTAAATCCTGCTTTATTTTTTTCTAATTCGGATTGAATTTCAATTATGTCATTATTTGTCAATACTCTTTTTCTGGATATTAAGGCAAATCCTTTTTTTAACGCAGAAATGTAATTTTGAACTTCTTTGGCATTCAAAGATTTAAAACCTTCAAGATTTAAGTTCGCTTTGTATATATCATCGTGTGTTGTAATAATATTTTCTATTGCGGAACTATCTTTTGCTTCCTGCAATCCTAATATATTAATCACAATATTTTCGTTTGGAATTGTAGAAACTATACCTTTTAATTCTGCTAATGCACGATGAGCTGATGCAAGTTTTTTTAAAACGCGTTTTGTTTCAATATCTTTTTCAATTGGTAATTTTTTCAACATTTAAATTCCTTTTGTAAAGTTTTTTCTATTTTTTTTACAAAGCTAGCTTCTTTTGATAAGAAAATCAAATAATCTTTACATAACGATTTTTTAATGATAAATTTTTAAGTATTTGCTTTACATTTTGCTTAACTATCAGGTTTTAGAAACCTGACAGGTCTTTGATTTCAACGACCTAGTAGGTTTTCAAAACCTGCTAGGTCTTTTTAAATATTGATAATTAGAATTTTACAAATTTTTCAAAAAATCATACAATAGCCGGACACCGAAACCGGTGCCGCCTTTACCTTTATAATCTTGGGTGCTTTCGAGAAATGCCGGGCCGGCAATATCGATATGAATATACGGATGTTTGGCAAAATGTTCCAAGAATTTGCCGGCGGTAATCATGCCGGCGTTACCGCTTCCTATGTTTTTCATATCGGCAATATCAGATTTCATTTCATCTTTCCATTCGTCCCAGAAAGGAAATTCTACCAAACGTTCGTGTACTTTTTTACCGGATTTTTGTAAATCTTTAAGATATTTTTTAGGCGCATTGCCCATCACGATAGCTGCTTTATCGCCAATAGCTCTGACTGCTGCACCGGTCAAAGTTGCGGCATCGATAATCACTTCGGGTTTGTATTGATTGGCGTAGGCTATGGCATCGGCAAGGATCATACGTCCTTCGGCATCGGTATTTAAAACTTCGACGGTAGTGCCGTCATACATTTCAACTACATCGCCGGGGGCATAAGCATTTTTGCCCGGGCGATTGTCAGTTGCCGGAATCAGCGCAATCACCCAAACAGGTAAGTTATTTTTGGAAATGGCATCCATCGTTCCAGCCATCATGGCAGCGCCTGCCATATCACTTTTCATCAAATCCATTGAGTGTGGCGTGGGCTTTAAACTCAAGCCACCGGTATCGTAAACCACACCTTTGCCTACTAAAACAATCGGTTTTTTGTTTTTGGCGTTTTTAGGTTTCCATTCCATAATGGTAAAAGTCGGAGGAATTACCGAACCTTGATTAACGGCTAATAAACCGCCCATTCGTAAATCTTCAATGTCTTTTTTGTGCAGAACTTTGACCTTTAAGCCGTCATTTTGTGTCTTTTTGTGTAGTTCCATTGCCAAACGTTCGGCATCGAGATAGGATACCGGTTCATTGACCAAATTACGCGCCCATAAAACAGCTTCTATCACATTTTTTAATTCGTCTATTTTCTTTTGACTAATACCTTTGACTTTTACAGACCGTAGTTTGTTTTTCTTTTTATCTTTATCTGAAAAGTACTTTAAAAATTGATAATCAGACAGATAAATGCCTTCCAAGAAAGCTTCCAAGTCTTTGTCATTATCACCAACAACAACAATTTCTTCTTCCTTGTCTTTCAATTCGGAATGAATTTTATGGGCATGTTTTCTGATTTTTTCCAAATCGGCGCCTTTGGTTTTGACCACATACATATTGTGTTTCGGGGTTTTGACAGATTGAATCTCTTCTTTATCAAAACCTTCTTTCATAAATGGAATAACTTTTTCACAAGGTAAATGTTTGATGTCCGATTTCTTTTCGGCTAAAATAATAACATTTTTTGCAGATTCGGGAACTTTTTTTATGGTTTTTATTTTCATGTTTTTATTTTAAAAGATTATCTTTATTATTGATTTTTCATGTAACACTTTAATAATCAAAAACTTTCAACTATTAAAGCTGGTCCGAATTTTAAAAAATTATTTTGTTAAAAATACAAAATAATACATATATAAAATATATAAACAGAGATAAATACTACCTTTTAACCAATTGATTTTATGTTTTTCGGGTAAGAGTGCCAGTGGAATAATTAAAGCGGAAATACCTAACATCCACAAAATATCGACGTTGATAAGTTTAAGGTTAGTAATATGTATGGGTTTAATCATTGCTGTCAGTCCTAAAACCGAACCGATATTAAAAATATTAGAACCAACCAGATTACCAAAGGATAAGTCTTTTTCTTTTTTGAGTGCTGAAATGATGGAAGCTGCTAACTCCGGGATACTTGTTCCTATCGCAACGATACTAACACCTATAGTCCGTTCACTAACCCCCACTTGACGAGCTAATGTTTTGGCGCCATCGACTAAAAATTCAGCACCTGCCCAAAGCGCTACACCACCGACAACCAACCAAATCAAAATTTTAAGCATGCTGGCAAAAGCCGTATCTTCATCAATTTCTTCCAATTCGTCCAAATTAATATCACCGGCTTGTGATGCATGCTTGAGTAATATGTATATAAATATAATGAGTAAAACAAATAAAATGAGCCCTTCCGTAAAACTCAAAATCAAATCGTTTTTAAGAAAAAAATACAACAATCCCGACAGCAGCAACATAGCCGGAATATTGTATTTATAAGATACTTTTTTGATAAAAATAGGAGTTAGAACAGCCGTTGCCCCAAGTACTAAAGCCAGATTGGCAATATTAGATCCCACGACGTTTCCTAAAGCCAATTCCGGTGAACCATTGAGTGCCGCATTGACACTAACTATCAATTCTGGCAACGAGGTCGCAAATGACACGATTGTCATACCTATAACGATACGAGATAGTTTAAATTTCAGAGATAGTCCTACCGATGCACGTACTAAATATTCACCGCCTACAACTAACAAAACTAAACCTAAAAGAATATAAAATAACGACATATTTTAATTTTTGACAAAAATATGAATTAAATACCAAAAACAAGTATATATTAGTCCAATAAATCGTTTCTTTTTACCTGTATCTTCGTTAAAAATACTCGTTATAGCTACGGCTATAACTGTGTTTTTTGCCTTGATACAGAAAAAAATATTCCGATTTATTTTGGACTAAAATACAATTCCATTTGGTATAATTCGGCATTTATTTTCGTTTCTTTTTTTTGGCTTTCTTTTGAGCTTGTTGTTCGGCGAGTAATTTTTTATAACGACGCTCACGATACCACCAAATAAAAGGACCTAAAATAGTCACGCCTATCAATAAAGATAAAATACCATAACCAACATCTTTTTGTGTAAAATGCCAATTCCAAGCAAAGACTTTGGAAAAGACAATCACAAAAATACCATAGGTCAATCCTGTAATTAGTGAAAATTTAACGGCGCCTTGTTGCCGGCGTTTTTGCCAGTATTCTAAAAATCTTTTGTCTGTATCTTTCATATTTTTATTGGTTATTTGTTTATACTGGTTAATCGGTTATTTGATGACCGGCACTTCGGTACGTCTCCCCGACTAAAGTCGGGACACTCAGTGACCTACTTCGGCATATTCCGATTAGCATTGGGACACTCAGTCACCTTTGATTCTGCTTCATAAGTTATTGAGTAATTCGCTATTTTCATAGTGATTGAATCGAAGTGACCGGTTTTGCACTTTTATCTAATTTCCCATTTCTAAATAGCGTCTTAAGAAATCGGAATGTTCTTTAAGCTCTTGCAAGTGTAGGTCTTCTTCCATTTGACTGATAATATTGTAATCGTAGCGGCGAAATGTTTGAATAATCTCGTTGATGTCATCTGTAGCTATTTTAATTTCCACTTCGGTATTTTGTCCTGTTTGATTGACTAAAATCCCTAATATTTTGCCACCGTCAGATTCAATGATTTGTGCCACTTCGCTAATGCTAAAATCTGCTGTCAATTTACTGACTACCAATACATAGCCATTATCATTGATAAAAGATTTCTCGGTTAATAAATTCAAAATATCATCCAGTAAACGCACACCGATATATTTCCCCGATAAATCGAGTACGCCCATAACATTGGCTTCATTACGCATCATTACTGCCATTGATTCCGTCCAATTCATTCGGTCTGAGAGATAGATTTTTTCTAATAAATGTCTGAATTGTTGTAATTGTTCCTGCTGATTTTCAATAGCCATTAAATCGTCACAACGCACCATACCCCGGTAAATGCCCTTTTCAACTACCGGTAAATGACTGAATCCGTAATGATTGCAGGCTTCTATTAATGTAACAATAGTTTCATTAAATGCAAAAGATTCAAATTTATAGACCGGAATATTTAACATAATTAATAATTTTTTACTGAATTTTTAATATATCTCTCTTTGCAAAAATAAATAAATAAAAAGAGAAAAATCAGTTTTAGTAAGATGCTTTTTTATAAATTTGCTTGTTATTTCAAAAAAAGAGAAAATAATTAATCATTATGCATAAACAAGTCAAAATATCAAAAGGTTTGGACATTAATTTGAAGGGTAAACCGGCTCCTAAAATTGCCGATGCGCCCCGTTCAAATAAATATGTGGTCAAACCAACTGAATTTTATGGCATCAATCCGCGTTTAACTATCAAACCCGGCGATCATGTCAATGCCGGAGATACATTATTCTATCACAAGTATATTGATAGAATTAAATTCACTTCGCCGGTTAGTGGTACGGTAGAGGATATTATTCGCGGTGAGAAACGTAAAATTTTGAAAATCATAATCAACCCGGATGCTACGGACACTTTTAAAACTTTTAAAACAGATAAGCCCGAAAACTTATCGCGAGAACAAGTTTTAGACTTGCTTTTAGAAAGTGGTTTATTTGCTACCATTAAACAACGTCCTTACGATTTAATTGCGCACCCGGATGATCAACCAAAAGCTATTTTTATCTCTGCTTACGATTCGGCTCCGTTAGGTGTGGACTATGCTTTTGCATTAAAAAATAAAATTAAAGCTTTTGAAAACGGGTTGAAAGCACTTAAAAAACTAACAGATGGAAAAGTTTATTTAATTGTCAATGGTGAAACAGCTACGGACTTTGATAAACTTAATGATGTCGAAATAATCAAAGCTTTCGGACCGCATCCGGTTGGAAATGTAAGTGTCAGTATCGAAAAATTTGAACCTATCAGTAAAGGCGACCGTATTTGGACAGTTAATCCGGCTGATGTTGCCTTGATCGGTGAATTTTTTGAAACCGGACAATTCCATCCGGTACGCACCATTGCGTTAGCAGGTTCCAAAGTCAAAGAGCCAATGTATTATAACATTATAGCCGGTGCCGGTTTATCCGAATTTTTAAAAGACAAGTTAGTAGATAATGATGTACGTATCATTAGCGGCAATGTTTTGACCGGTGCCAATATCACCAAAGATCAATTTTTGAACTTTTATGATAATGAAATTACGGTAATTCCATTAGGCAACAGACCCAGATTTATGGGGTGGCTGCCTTTTATCGGAAAAAACCGAAAAAGTTTTTACAACTTCGGATTTGCCCCCAAAGAGCTCGATTTAGATGCCAGTTTATACGGTGAAGAACGGGCTTTTGTGATGAATGAAGAATTTGAATCGGTCATGCCATTGGATATTTATCCTGTACATTTACTCAAAGCAGCTTTGTTAGGAGATGTTGAAAAAATGGAACAGTTGGGTATTTTAGAAGTAGCACCCGAAGATTTTGCTCTATTAGATTATATCAGCTCATCAAAAATAGATACGCAGGAACTCATCAGAAAAGGCTTGGATATTATGCAAGTCGAAATGGGATAATTTTGAAACAAACAGGTTAAAACCTTAGAAAATAACAAATTAAAAATGAAAGTATTAGAAAAGTTTTTTAATAAATATGAACATCTGTTTCTCGAAGGCGGAAAATATGAAAAATATCATCCCGCCTATATGGCGCTTTACACTTTTATGTTTACGCCCGGAGAAACTACCAAAAGAGGGGCACATATTCGTGATGCCGTCGATTTAAAACGGGTGATGTTTACAGTGGTATTGGCATTGATTCCCGCTACCATTTTCGGTATGTGGAATGTCGGTTATCAGTACTATCATCAAGCCGGAACGGCATTTACCAATATAGATGCCTTTATGTATGGTTTTTGGAAAGTTTTACCGATGATTATTGTGTCTTACGCAGTCGGATTGGGCATTGAATTTTACTTTGCCGTATTAAGAGGACACGATGTTAACGAAGGCTATTTGGTTACCGGATTATTAATTCCGTTGATTATGCCGGTAACGTTACCCTTATGGATTTTGGCTGTATCTGTAGCTTTTTCAGTCATTATCGGTAAAGAAGTTTTTGGTGGAACCGGAATGAATATTGTAAACCCGGCACTTACCGCCCGTGCCTTTGCTTTTTTTGCTTACCCGACTTTTATGTCCGGTAACGAAGTTTGGATTCCTAAACCTGAGAATGTAGATGCTTATTCAGGTGAAACGATATTAGGTGCTTTAGGGCAAGGACATCAATTGGCTTATACATGGAAAGATATGTTTTTCGGAACGGTTCCCGGCAGTATCGGTGAAACATCCGTTTTGATGATTTTGATTGGTGCAGCCTTGTTATTGTTGACCAAAGTTGCCAGTTGGCGTATCATGTTGTCCGGTTTTGCCGGTGCCGCTTTGATGGCATTTATCTTTAACCTTTGGGGTGCCAATGCCTTGATGCAACTGCCTTGGTGGCAACATTTGTTGGTAGGCGGATTAGCCTTTGGTGTGGTTTTTATGGCAACTGATCCGGTTACGGCTACACAAACCCGTAAGGGCAAATGGATATACGGATTTTTAATCGGGGTATTCGCTATTCTGGTACGGGTTTTTAATCCGGCTTATCCCGAAGGTGTGATGTTGGCTATTTTACTATTAAATGTTGTTGCACCGACTATTGATTATTATGTGGTGCAAGCCAATATCAAGAAAAGAATGAAACGATTAGAAAAACAAACGGCTTAATACATGATATTATGGACAGAAACAGTAATTTATATACAATTTTATTTGCAGCCGTTGTCGTAACCGTATCCGCTGTATTGTTAGCAGTGGCAGTAATGGTTTTAAAACCGGCACAAGAACGCAATAAAAGACAAGAGAAGATGACCGATATTATGTACACTATCGGACTCGATAAAGAAGCTTTGACTACTAAAGCTGCCACTGAAGGTTTGAAACTGAACTACCAAACCATTGAATCTTATTTTAAAAAATATTTTGTGAAACAATATGCCTTAAAATCAGATGGTACGGTTGACAAATCGGTTAATGCTTTTGATATTAATATGAAAGCAGAAATTAAAAAACCGGAAAACGAACAACGATTTCCGATTTTTATCGCTGATGTTGATGGTAAAACTTACTATGTGATTCCTTTATACGGTAAAGGTCTGTGGGATGATATTTGGGGTTATATTGCTTTAGAAGAAGATGCCAATACCGTAAAAGGTGTCAAATTCGGTCATAAAGGCGAAACCCCCGGTTTGGGAGCCGAAATCACAAAAAAATGGTTTGAAAAACAATTTGAAGGTGAAAAAATCTTTGATAAAAACGGTACTTTTAAAGGTATTACTTTGCTAAAAGGTAACAATGACCCTGAGAATGTAGATAAAGAAGATCATGAAATTGATGCTATTTCAGGCTCTACTTTAACCAGTAACGGTGTTACCGATATGATTCAAGAACGACTAAAACATTATATCCCGTTTTTTAAAACAGTAAGACAACAAAAAAATTAAAATATTATGGCTAAAAAACATAAATGGGTAGATTTGATTAAAGACCCTTTAAATGAAAATAACCCGATAACCGTGCAGGTTTTGGGCATTTGTTCGGCTTTGGCTATTACGGTAAAACTGATGCCGGCTATTGTTATGGCTTTATCGGTAATGGTCGTGATAGCTTTTAGTAATGTTATTGTATCCTTAATGCGAAACTATATTCCAAACCGGATTCGTATCATCGTACAATTATTGGTCGTTGCCACATTAGTAATTTTGGTTGACCAGATTTTAAAAGCTTATGCTTACGATGTCTCTAAACAATTATCGGTTTTTGTCGGTTTAATTATCACTAACTGTATCGTCATGGGACGTCTCGAAGCATTTGCTTTGGCTAACAAACCGCTTGACTCATTTTTAGATGGTATCGGTAACGGTGCCGGTTACGGATTGATTTTGATTATTGTTGCTTTACTCCGTGAATTTTTAGGTTCCGGAACTTTATTTGATATACAAGTCATTCCGCAATCATTTTATGATGCCGGTTACGTCAACAACGCCATGATGTTATTGCCGGCAATGGCATTGATAACCGTAGGAATCGTTATTTGGGTACAACGAAGCATGTATCCGCAATTAACTGAAAAAGAATAAAAAGGAAGTATTATGGAATTATGGAATTTATTTATACGAAGTATCTTTATTGAAAATATGGTTTTTGCCTTTTTCTTGGGCATGTGTTCTTATTTGGCGGTTTCCAAGAAGGTCAAAACAGCCGTCGGTTTGGGTGCGGCAGTCGTTTTTGTTTTAACGATAACCGTTCCGGTTAACTTTTTAATTGATAAATATTTATTACAACCCGGTGCTTTAAAATGGTTAGACCCGTCATTTGCCGATATTGATTTGAGCTTTTTGAGTTTTATCATGTTTATTGCCGTAATTGCCGCTATGGTTCAGTTGGTCGAAATGTTTGTAGAACGTTTTGCACCGGCACTATATGCTTCTTTGGGAATTTTCTTGCCGCTTATTGCCGTAAACTGTGCAATACTCGGCGGCTCGTTGTTTATGCAACAAAAAGAATTTACACAAGTATCCGAAGCATTGGTGTATGGGCTTGGTTCGGGAATAGGGTGGTTATTGGCTATCATATTATTGGCAGCTATCCGTGAGAAAATCTCGTACTCAAATGTACCGGCACCTTTGCGCGGTTTAGGCATCACCTTTATTATTACCGGTCTGATGGCGATAGCCTTTATGGCCTTTATGGGAATCAAAATTTAATTCAAAGCTAGTAGAAAATGGATCAGAATACAATGAAAGTTATCATCGCCAGTGTCTTGGTATTTTTGATAATAGTCTTAATTTTAGTCGTATTGCTCTTGTGGGCAAAAGCCAAATTGCTGCCCGGCGGCAAAGTCAAAATATTAGTTAACGGAGAAAAGGAACTGGAAGTAGAAAGCGGTGCGTCGCTATTGGGTACTTTGTCCAACGAAAAAGTCTTTTTGCCTTCTGCCTGTGGTGGTGGCGGTACCTGTTTGCAATGTAAAGTCAAGGTGCTGAAAGGGGGCGGTAATATGTTACCTACCGAAGAACCGCACTTCACCCTTAAAGAAAAAGAAGAAGGTTGGCGTTTGGGCTGTCAAGTTAAAGTCAAAGAAGATATGGAAATTGAAGTGCCCGAAGAAGTATTCGGGGTTAAAAAATGGGATGCCAAAGTGGTTTCTAATTATAATGTCGCGTCTTTTATCAAAGAATTTATCGTTGAAGTACCCGAAGACATCAACTACAAAGCCGGTGGTTATATTCAAATTGATGTACCGCCTGCAACCATTCCTTATAAAGACATCGATATTACGGCACATCCGGTTGAACACCCCGGTGAGCCGGACAAATTCAAAGAAGACTGGGATAAATTTAATCTTTGGCCTTTAGTTATGAAAAATGATGAAGAAGTGACTCGTGCTTACTCAATGGCTAGTTATCCCGCCGAAGGACGCCGTATTATGCTCAACGTTCGTATTGCTACCCCGCCTTGGGATCGTGAAAAAAATACTTGGATGGATGTCAATCCGGGGGTGGCTTCATCTTATATTTTCTCTCGAAAACCCGGTGATATTGTTAAAATATCCGGTCCTTACGGTGAGTTCTTTATCAATGAAGATTCCGATGCCGAAATGGTCTATATCGGTGGTGGCGCCGGTATGGCACCCATGCGTTCTCATCTCTATCATTTGTTTAAAACTCTAAAAACTAACCGCAAGGTTTCTTATTGGTACGGTGGGCGTTCCAAACGTGAATTGTTCTATGTTGAGCATTTTAGAGAATTGGAAAAAGAGTTTCCGAACTTTAAATTCTATTTGGTATTATCTGAACCACGACCCGAAGATGATTGGCAAGTAAAAGAATGTTTAGATTGTCCGGGCGACGGTTTTATAGGTTTTGTACACCAAGCTTTATATGATAATTATTTAAGTAAACACGAAACCCCTGAAGATATTGAATATTATTTCTGCGGACCGCCTATGATGAATAAAGCCGTAGTCGGTATGCTTGACAATCTCGGCGTACCACCTGAAAATATCCGTTTTGATGATTTCGGTGGGTAATCGATTTTGAATATCAATAATTATTAGCATTTGTAGCAAAAAAGCGTGTCATTCCGAGAGAGTTTGGTGGCACGACAAACGACGAGGAATCTCTTTTTTACAATATATGGGATTTCTCGTTATTTGTTATTATTTCTAATGATTGCTAGATAATATAGTTTCATAACAAATAACCGGATGAAGTCAATCGTTTTATATTTGCTATTTGTTTTTGGATTTTTGCTGTCATGCCAACAAAATAAGCCCACACCAATAGCCTATTATTTTGAAGGCGATGCTTTGGGAACAACTTATCATATCAAAGCTTTTCCGTCAAAAAATTCAAAAGTTGTCCAAAAAAAGGATGTGGATAGTGTCATTAAAGCCATTAATGCATCTTTATCAACCTATCAACCCAATTCGTTAATTTCTCGCATTAACAAAGGTGAAGTTTTAAAATTGGATCAACATTTTATCGATGTTTATAAGGCTGCCAAAAAAATCTACCGCGAAACCGGAGGCTTGTACGACCCGACTATTGGGATTTTGGTTAATGCATGGGGATTTGGCCCCACAAAAAAAATCCAAAATATAGAACGGGATTCCACCATAGTTGATTCGCTCAAGCGCTATGTCGGTTACGATTTTTTAAGCATTGATGAAAACGGTTTTTTAAAAAAACGCTATCCGCAAGTTTATATCGATTATAATTCCATAGCCAAGGGCTACGCCATTGACCGTGTCGGTAAAATGCTGTCTAATAAAGGCATTCAAAATTATTTGGTTGAAATAGGCGGAGAAGTTTTGGCAAAAGGTAAAAATATTGCCAAAAACAGAGCTTGGTTAGTGGCTATTGACAATCCCGATCGGCAACACGGCAGTAAGTTTATTTCCGAAATTGCACTATCTGACAAAGCCATTGCAACATCGGGTAACTATCGCAAGTATTATGTCGATAAAAAAACCGGCAGAAAATATGTACATACGCTTGACCCGAAAACCGGTTATCCTGTACAACGGCATATTTTAAGCGCTTCGGTTATTGCTGACAACTGCACTTTGGCAGACGGCTATGCTACGGCTTTTATGGTAATGGGCTATGAAGCGGCTGAAAAATTTCTGAAATTACACCCTGAACTACAAGCTTTTTTGGTGTATAGCGATGAGCAAGGACATATAAAAACTTTTAAAACTGAAGGAGTTAGAATTGTCAATTAATCTAACATAGACCTAC